>NZ_CALUWO010000006.1 GCF_944324505.1 uncultured Desulfovibrio sp. | reverse complement strand
TGTGGAGCGGGAGACGGGATTTGAACCCGCGACTTCAACCTTGGCAAGGTTGCACTCTACCACTGAGTTACTCCCGCTCAACGAAGAAAGACTCTACGCTCCCTCCGTTATTCTGTCAACAGAAAGTTTGTTTTTTTCCACGATTTGTTTTGCACGGCTCAGGCAGCTACTTTTCCAGGCGCTTGTCGATGATGCGCTTGGCCTTGCCTTCGGAGCGTTCCAGCGAATGCGGTTCCATGAGGCGCACCTTGGTGGAAACGCCCAGGAATTCCTTGATGGTCTTCTGGATGCGGCCTTCCAGGCTTTGCAGCTTGCGGATTTCGTCGGCAAAGAGGGTCTCGTTCACTTCCACCTGCACTTCCAGCGTATCGAGGTTGTGCACGCGGTCCACCACCAGCTGATAGTTGGGGGTAAGCCCTTCGCTTTCCATGAGGATGCTTTCGATCTGCTGCGGGAAGACATTGACGCCGCGGATGATGAGCATGTCGTCGGAGCGGCCCCTGATGCGCGTAATGCGCACATGGGTGCGGCCGCAGCGGCAGGGCGTGTAGTCCAGACTGGTGATGTCGCGGGTGCGGTAGCGGATGAGGGGGATGCCTTCCTTGGTCAGGGTGGTGATGACCAGTTCGCCCGTTTCGCCTGCGGGCAGCACTTCCCCGCTGACAGGATCGATGATTTCCGGCAGAAAGTGGTCTTCCCAGATGTGCATGCCGCATTTGGCATCCAGGCATTCCATGGCCACGCCCGGCCCCATGACCTCGGACAGGCCGTAGATGTTCATGGCATTGATGCCCATTTTCTGTTCAATGTCCTGCCGCATTTCCTCGGTCCACGGTTCGGCGCCGAAAACGCCCGTTTTGAGCGGCAGGTCGCGGAAGTCGATACCGGCTTCCTGGCCGGCCTCCCAGAGGTGCAGGGCATAGGAGGGCGTACAGCACAGGGCCGTGGCGCCGAAGTCCCGCAGAAGGTATGCCTGACGGCGGGTGGAACCGCCCGAGGCCGGAACCACGGTGGCCCCCAGATGTTCGGCACCGCCATGGGCGCCCAGCCCGCCGGTGAACAGGCCGTAGCCGTAGGCCACATGCACGGTGTCCGAGCGGGTGACGCCGGCAGCGGAAAGGCTGCGGGCCGCCACTTCGGCCCAGGTGTCAAGGTCGCGCTGGGTATAGCCCACCACCACCGCCTTGCCCGTGGTGCCGCTGGAGGCATGCAGGCGGACGATATTGTCGCGCGGCACGGCGAACAGGCCGAAGGGATAGTAGTTGCGCAGGTCCTGCTTTTCCGTAAAGGGCAGGAGGCGCAGGTCCTTGAGGGACTTCACGTCGGCCGGGGTCAGGCCGCTTTCCTCGAAGCGTTTGCGATAAAAGGGCACATTGGCATAGACGCGCGCGCAGAGATCTTGCAGCCGGCGCAATTGCAGGGCTTCAAGGTCTTCACGGGGCAGGGTTTCTTGACGGATATTGAACAACACGGCGCTTCTCCTTGAAAAGTGATGCTCTCCTGGCATTGCACCAAAAGTGCCAGCGGGTCAAGCATGCACAGCTGGTACGGATTGCCCTGCACGGCGCTTTGCGCTATGGAGATGACATGCAAAACCTGACACCTACTCCCAAAAAATATTCGTTGATGCCCACCCTGGAAAAACTGGCCATTCTGCGCAACTGGCTGGAGGAACACAAGGCCCAGAATGTGGAAGCCATTGACCTCAGCGGTCAGGGAGCTTTTACCGAGGCCCTGCTTGTGGCCTCTGCCACGTCCGTCCGCCATGCCCAGAGTCTTGCCGACGGCCTTTCCGCCCTGTGCGCCGAGCAGAATTTCGAGTATCTGCGTATGGAAGGCTATACCGCCGGGCAGTGGATTCTGGTGGACTGCAATGATCTTGTGGTCAATATCTTTCAGGAATCCGTGCGCGACCTCTACAAGCTGGAAGCCCTCTGGGGCGACAGCGCCGCGGCCCTGCTGCGCAAGGGGGAGGAGGCGGACGCATGACTCCCACCCTGCTGCTGATCCTTGATGGCTGGGGGCTGGCCCCCGCCGGGCCGGGCAATGCGCCGTCCCTGGCCAGCACGCCGCATCTGGATGCCCTGGCGGCGCGCGCCCTGTGTTCCCGCCTGGCGGCATCCGGTCGTGATGTGGGGCTGCCTGCCGGCTATATGGGCAATTCCGAGGTAGGGCACCTCAATATAGGGGCCGGGCGCATTGTCTATCAGGACATGACGCGCATCGACGTTGCCCTGGAGGATGGCAGCTTCCGCCGCAATGCCGTGGTGCAGCAGCTGCTGCATGACCTGGCCGGCACGGGCGGCGTCCTGCATCTGGCGGGGCTGCTCTCCGATGGCGGCGTGCACAGCCATATCCGGCATCTGGAAGCCCTGTGCCAGATGGCGGCCCAGGCCGGCGTGCCCGTGCGCATTCACTGCTTCATGGACGGGCGCGACACGCCCCCCCGCAGCGGTGAGCACTACATACGGCAGTTGCAGCAGGCCACGGCGGCATGGCCGCAGGTGCAGATAGCCACCCTGGCAGGGCGCTTCTATGCCATGGACCGTGACAAGCGCTGGGAGCGGGTGCACGAGGCCTGGAAGGTCATGGTGCAGGGAGAGGGCGCTGTGGCGGATGATCCGCTGGCAGCTATGCAGGCATCCTACACGGCGGATATTTCCGACGAATTTGTCAAGCCCGTGCGCATGGCCGGGGTGGAGCACGCCCAGGTGACAGACGGGGATGGCATCTTTTTCTTCAACTTCCGCGCAGACCGCATGCGCGAGCTGGTTCGTGCCTTTACGGAGGCAAACTTTGACGGCTTCCCGCGCGGTCATGTGCCTGCCCTGTCCGCTGTGGCGTCCATGACGCCCTATGAGGACGATTTCACCTTTCCCGTGGCCTTTCCCAAGGAAATGGTGCAGATGGGCCTGGGGGAAACCGTGTCGCGGGCCGGCATGCGCCAGCTGCGCCTGGCCGAAACCGAAAAATATGCCCACGTGACTTACTTCTTCAATGGCGGCCGGGAAGAGGCCTTTCCCGGTGAAGACAGACTGCTGGTCAATTCGCCCCGCGATGTGGAAACCTATGACCAGAAGCCGGCCATGAGTGCCCGCGAAGTGACGGACCGATTCGTGGAAGCCTGGAATACGGGCACCTATGACCTGGTGGTCTGCAATCTGGCCAATGGCGACATGGTGGGGCATACCGGCAAACTTCCGGCTGCCGTGGAGGCCTGTACGGTGGTGGACGAATGCGTGGGGCGCATGGTGGCCGCTGTGGAAGCTCGCCATGGCCGGCTGCTGCTGCTGGCGGATCATGGCAACTGCGAAGTCATGATTTCCCCTGACGGCAGCCCCCAGACGGCCCATACCACCAATCCCGTGCCCTGCATCCTGCTGGACCCGCAGCCCGGGCGCATCCTGTCCCTGGCTGACGGCAGGCTGGCCGACGTGGCGCCCACTCTGCTGCGCCTCTGGGGCATGGATATTCCGCCGCAGATGACCGGCACGCCGCTGGTGACCCTGAGCGAGGAGAATGCCTGATGACTTCCGATCGTCCGCAGCAGCCCGTGCCGCCCGAGGGTATGGAGATCCTTTTTTTCTATCGCTGTCCGCAGTGCGGACGGCCCCTGCCCGTGGTGGGGGCCACCGAGGCCAAGCTCATTGCCTGCGACGCCTGCGGCTATCGCTTCCCCATCATTCCGGTGGAGGAGCATACGCTGCACTACATGCGCATCATGCTGGCCGGAGGCCGGGCCGCGGCGGATCCTGATTTTCTCTAGCGCCTGCCCACCGGGTAAGGAAAGGCCGCTTCGGGCGGCCTTTTTTTATGGACGGCAATGGCGCGGCGCAAACGCCGGCTGCTGATGTCGCACGGACAGCAGGCAGACAGGCATGTGTGCCGGGCAGAAAACGGGCGGTCTCTCCCCAGAGGGAGGGACCGCCCGTTGCGTGAGAATGGCAATGGCGCACCGGGACGGCGCAGGTCGTTACTTCCAGTATATCTTGACCAGATTGGTCCCCTGGGGTTCTGCGGCGGCGCCCGTGCGCTGTCCGGCGGTGATGACGGCACACTGCCCGGCGGTGATGGCAGGGTTGTCCATCACAAACTGCTGGGCGCGGCGCAGGTGGCTGGATTCCGCCTCGGCAAGGGATACCAGCACCGGATGGACCCCCCACGAGAAATTGAGCGCCTTGAAGGTGATGGGGTCCGGCGTCAGGGCATAGATGGGCTGGCAGGGGCGGTGTCCGGCAATGAGCCTGGCCGAGGCACCGGTGATGCTGTGGGCCACGATGGCCTGCGCCTGAGCGCGCCGGGCAAGCAGACAGGCCGAATAGGCCAGAAAGCCGGGGATGCCGGTACTGTCGGCAGGGGGCGTGATCTGGCGTTTTTCCAGCAGCAGCTTTTCGGCCTCGTCGGTGATGCGGCGCATGTACTGAACGGTTTCCACGGGAAAGCTGCCCATGGCCGTTTCTTCCGACAGCATGACGCAGTCCGCACCGTCAAGGACGGCATTGGCCACGTCCGTGGTTTCGGCCCGGGTGGGGGCAGGGCTGCTGACCATGGAAAGGAGCATCTGTGTGGCCACGATGACCGGCTTGGAAAGTCGGTTGCAGGCGGCAATGATGTTCTTTTGCAGCGCGGGAAGCTGGGGCAGGGGGCATTCCACGCCAAGGTCGCCCCGGGCCACCATGACAACATCGGTCACGTCCAGGATGGCATCCAGGTTTTCCACGGCATTCTGGCGCTCCAGCTTGACAACCACGGGAATGTTGCGCCCCGAGGCGGCAATGATTTCCTTGGCTTCACGCACGTCATCGGCCGTCTGCACATAGGAAATGGCCACGGCGTCCACGCCCAGGGCCAGACCATCGCTGAGGTCCTTTCTGTCCTTGGCCGTCAGGGCCTTGACGCGGGTGGCCTTGCCGGGCAGGGCCAGGCCCTTGCGCGAGGTGACCATGCCGTTATTGTCGGCTTCCAGCAGCACAAGACCGTCGGCGCGGCGCTCCCGCACCGTGAATTGCAGGCCGCCGTCGGCCAGCACCATGCGGTCCCCGGCCTCCAGACTGTCCAGGATGTTCTCGTGATCAAAGGGCAGATAGGGCAGTTCGCTGCTGTGCCGGGCAGCCGGACCCAGCAGCAGCTGCATGCCCTTGGTCACCTGGATGGCCTTTTCCTCAAGAACGCCCAGGCGGATCTTGGGGCCGGAAAGGTCCTGCATGATGGTCAGCGGCGTGCCCAGCTCCTGTTCCACGGCGCGGATGTGCTCGATGACGGTCATGAAGTCAGCGGCGCTGCCGTGGGAAAAGTTCAGGCGAAAGATGCTGACCCCGGCCTGTGCCAGCTCGCGCAGACGTTCGCGGGTGTTGGAGGCCGGTCCTATGGTGGCAACGATCTTGGTTCTCATGGTGGCTCCCTGCCGGTACGGCGTGTTAGTGAGCGTGTTGGGGCGTGCCCTGGACTATTCTGCCTTTCGGGCCAGCTGTCAAGGTGACAGGGCCGGCGTGCGCTGCCGCCTGCGGCCGGCCTGCCGCGGTGGGGAAAACGGGCTGCCCCGTGTGGGAAGGCGGCAAAATGCGGCCAGGGGGACAGTAGCGGGCAGGATGGCAAATAAAATTATATATTTCAAATAATTATAAAGAAAAAATCATATCCGTTGCAGCTTGACAGGGGGTAGCCCTTGGGGCATAAGTGGGAAAAAGTGGTAAAAGATGGTAACAATGTGGTAAGCCGTGAAAAAGTTTTTCCGCAACAGTTTCAGCCGCAGCCTGGATGCCAAGGGGCGCCTCATGCTGCCTCCCGGATTTCGCGAGGGACTCGTGGCCGAAGGGGGGAACGGCACCTTCTGGCTGACGGCTTACTACGGCCATCTTACCGCCTATCTGCCTGATGACTGGGATGCCATCATCGAACAGCTGAACCGCATCCGCTTTCCGTCGCCTGCGCTGTCCAACTTCAAGTCCAAGGTTATCGGGCTGGCGCAGGAAATGCTTCCCGATGCACAGGGGCGGGTGCGCATTCCCCAGCCGCTCATGCGCGAGGCCGGCCTGTGCAAGGATGTGGTGCTGGTGGGCATGTACGACAAGTTCGAGATCTGGGATCAGGGCCGGCTTGATGCCATCGAGCTGACGGACGTTTCCGCCGAGCTGGCAGCCAGCGGCATCGAATTTTCTCTGTAAGGTATATCGCATGGGTGCTTCCGCTGTGGACGACATTGCGTCGCGTCATATTTCCGTGCTGTTGCGCGAAACGCTTCAGGTTTTTGCGCCGCTCTGGACCGGGGGGCAGGGGCCTGTGCGCCTGCTGGATGGCACACTGGGCCTGGGCGGGCACAGTGCCGCCCTGCTGGAGGCTTCGCCGCGGGTGGAGCTGTGCGGGCTGGATCGTGACGAGGAGGCCCTGGCCCTGGCCCGGCAGCGTCTGGCCGGCTACGGGGAGCGTTTCCACGGGGTGCACTGCCGCTACAGCCAGTTTGAAGAAGCGCTGGATGCCCTGGGCTGGTCGACGGTGCAGGGGGCGCTGCTGGATATCGGGGTTTCCTCCCTGCAACTGGATGAGGCGGAACGGGGATTCAGCTTTTACGGCGACGGCCCGCTGGACATGCGCATGGACCAGCATTCGGGCCAGCCGTCGGCCTGGCACTGGGTCAACCGGGAAAGTTTTGCCCGGCTCAAGGAATGTATTGCCACCCTGGGAGAGGAACCGCAGGCCGGGCGCATTGCCCGCGCCATTGTGGATGCCCGGCAGAAGGAAAGCATCGACACCACGGCCCGTCTGGCCGAGATCGTGGAAAAGGCCTATCCCCCGGCATGGCGGGCCAAGGCCAGACGCCACCCGGCCACGCGCACCTTTCAGGCGCTGCGCATGGCGGTCAATGACGAACTGGGCGAATTGCGCCGTTTTCTGGATGGCATCCTGCACCGTCTGCCCATTGGCGGGCGGCTGGTTGTCATCTGCTTTCATTCGCTGGAAGACCGTATGGTCAAGCAGGCCATGCGCCACTGGGCCGAGGGCTGCCGCTGCCCCCGGCATGTGCCGGTCTGCGTGTGCGGGCATGTGCCGGAGGTGCGCATCCTGTTCAAGAAGCCCGTGCAGGCCGCTGAAGATGAGCTGGCGCGCAATCCCCGGGCCAGCAGCGCCAAGCTGCGGGCGGTGGAAAAGATTGCCGAAGGCAGCACGGCAGGGAACGGTGCCCCATGCGCATGAAGGCCTCCCTTCCCCGGCCCACGGGGCGCGGCTGGCTGTTGGTGCTGGCCTGGGGCATTCTGGCCTGCATGGCCATGGGGCTGGTGCTCGTCTGGGTCAATATTGAACGGATGGATACCAATTATTTTATCAATATTGCGCAGAATACGCTCAATGAGCGCAAATCCCTGCGCGCCAAGCTGCAGGTAGAGCGGGAGCGGCTGCTTTCCCCCTACGAGCTGCGCCGCCGGGCCGAGGAATTCGGCATGAAGGAGCCGAAGCCCGGGCAGGTGCGCCGCATGCAGTTGCAGTAGCGGACGCGCCGGATGGCGCGTCGGCATGTGTCCGGGCCGTTTCCCCGGGCTGCCGGTTACGGCCTGGCGGAGTGCGCCGAAAGAGGAAGAGAATCATGCTGCATTTTTCGCTGTCGCGTTCCAAACGCAACACGTCGAAAAAAAACGAAAATCGGGAACGGCGGACGCCCAGGCGGCGCCCCGGGGCTTCCCGTATTCTCGCTGATGCCGCCGGCAAGGTCCAGAAGCCGAAGCGCTTTGCCAATGTGGACTGGGCGCGCGTGCGCATCCAGTTCATCGTGGTCTGCTTCTGTCTTGTCTGGGCCGGTCTGTGGTGCCGTGCCTGGTATCTGCAGATGATTGTAGGGCCGCGGCTGGCTGACAGGGCACAGCGCCAGCACATGGCCACCGAGCTGGTGACCGGCCGGCGCGGCATGATCTTTGACCGGAACGGCCAGGTGCTGGCCCGCAGTGTGGAGGCGCGTTCCGTCTATGCCAAGCCGCAGGAAATTCAGGATTTTCTGGTCATGGCCAATACCCTTGGCCCCATCCTCGGCATGGAGCCGCAAAAGCTGTACGACCGCCTGTCCAAAACCAGCCGCCGCTTTGTGTGGCTGCGCCGCAAGGTGGATGACTATACGGCCGAGGCTGTGCGCAAGGCCGATATTCCTGGCATCGGTCTGACCAAGGAATTTGACCGCGTATACCCCTTCAAGCATCTGGCCGGCCAGCTGCTGGGCTTTGTGGGGCTGGACGACAAGGGGCTGGAAGGCATCGAGCGTTCGCTGGAATCGCGTCTGGGCTGCATTCCCACCCGGCAGGTGGTGCAGCGCGACGCCACGGGGCGCCGCTTCTACCTGCACGAGGAAGGACGCTCCGAACCGCGCGGGGAAGACATTCATCTGACCATTGACGTGCAGATGCAGTTCATTGCTGAAGAGGCCGTGGCCCGCGCTGCCCGCGACTACGACGCCCGCTGGAGCGGGGCGCTGGTGGTGGATGCCCAGAGCGGCGACATCCTGGCCTGGGCGCAGTATCCCTTCTTCAATCCCAATAACTATCGCGAAGCCAGCCCCATCATCTATCGCAACCGGCTGGCTGCCGATGCGCTGGAACCGGGGTCCACCTTCAAGCCCTTCATCATGGCTGCGGCGCTGCAGGAACGGAAAATTGGCTACAATACGGCCATTGACTGCGAAGAGGGCCGCTGGGAAACCAAGACGTTCACCATCCGCGACACGTCCCGGCAGGGTGTGCTGCCGGCACACAAGGTGCTGCGCTATTCCTCCAATATCGGCATGGCCAAGATCGGCATGGAAATGGGGGCCGCCACGACCTACCGCTATCTGCACGCCCTGGGCTTCGGAGAGCATACGTCCGTGCCCGTGGCTGACAGCCGCGGCATTCTGCGTGCGCCGCGCAGCTGGAGCGATGTGGACGTCATGTCCGCCTCCTTCGGGCAGAGCATTTCCGTGACAGCCCTGCAGATGGCGCAGGCCTATCTGACCCTGCTCAACAACGGCGTGTACAAGCCGCTGCGCCTGGTTATGGATGACGGCAATGTGCAGGAGCGGTACCAGCGCATCTTCAGCGACAGCGTGGCCCGCCAGGTGCGCAAGATGATGCGCGACGTGGTGGAAGAAAAAGACGGCACCGGCAAGCGCGCCCGCATTGACGGCGTGGAGGTGGCCGGCAAGACCGGCACCGCCCAGAAGGCCGACCGGCGCAGCGGCGCCTACGGCAGCAAGCGTCTGGCATCGTTTGTGGGCTTTCTGCCGGCCGATGACCCGCGCTACCTTATTCTGGTCATGGTGGACGAACCCACGCGCAATCAGTATGGCGGCGTGGTGGCGGCTCCGGTATTCCGGGAAATTGCGGCACGTTCCATCACCTACAGCGGCGACATTGTGCCCACGGCGGTGGCGGAAGCCCGCAAGGAGGAAAAGCCGGTTCCCGGCACGCGGCAGCGCGGCCTCAAGCTGTCTCGGGTGGAGGCGCCCTATCTGGCGTCGGCCGCTGTGCCCCTGGGGCAGGCGCCGGACAAGGGCATGCAGCTGCCCGGGCACCGCAGCCGGGCCAGCACCAAGGTGCCGGACGTGCAGGGCAAGAGCCTGCGCAATGCGGTGGAGCTTTTTGCCCGGGCCGGCATTGTGCCGGAACTCAAGGGACAGGGCGCACGCGTGGTCAGGCAGAGTCCTCCCCCCGGATCGGACTGGGCGGAAGAGGGCAAGAACGTGAAATACATTCTGTGGCTGTCGGAGAAATAGCATGGAACATCTGGAAGACCTGCTCCGTCAGGTGGCGCAGGGCGGGCTGGAGGTACGCGCCGACTCCCGCCAGGTACGTCCCGGCGACATTTTTGTGGCGGTTCCCGGTGCCAGCGAGGACGGCGCCCGCTTCATTCCCGCAGCGCGGGAGGCCGGTGCCGCCATCATTGTCTGCACGCCGGCTGCGGCGGCCGCTCTGGACGGTGCGGACTGCCGCGTGGTTCCCTGCTCCGATCCGCGCGAGGCGCTCTGGAAGCTGGCCGAGGCCCGCTGGCACACCGCGTCGCTGCCGCTGACCATACTGGGCATTACGGGAACCAACGGCAAGACCACCAGCGCCTATTTGCTGGAGCACCTGTTTACGGCGCTGGGCCACAAGGTGGGCGTCATGGGCACAGTGAGCTACCGCTGGCCGGGGCATTGCGAGGCAGCGCCTCTGACCACGCCGGACCCGCTGCACATGCACGCCATGCTGGCCCAGATGGCGCAGGCCGGGGTGGACACGGTGGTCATGGAGGTTTCTTCTCACGCGCTGGCCCAGCAGCGGGTGTGCGGCGTGCCCTTTGCCGGGGCGCTGTTCACCAATCTGACCCAGGACCATCTGGATTTCCATCCCGATATGGAAGACTACTTTGCCGCCAAAGCCCGCCTTTTCTGCGAGCTGCCCCGTGCCGACAAGGTACTGGCCGTCAATGCCGACGATCCCTGGGGCCGCCGCCTGCTGGAGCGCTGCCCGGCGGCCCTGTCCTATGGCCTGCACGAGGCGCCGGCCGCTACCGCGGCTGTTCATCGCCATCTGCGCGGTGAACTGCGCCATTCCGGTACGGATGGCCTGCACCTGCACATGACGCTGGAGGACCGGCAGTGGGACCTGCGTTCGCCGCTGGTGGGGCAGTTCAATGCCCTCAATCTGCTGGGCGTGCAGGCGCTGGCGCTGGGGCTTGGCTGCCAGCCGCAAGACCTTCAGGCCCTGAGCAGCTTCCGTGGGGTGAGCGGACGGCTGGAGCGCGTGGACAATGCGTGCGGTCTCAATGTGTTTGTGGACTATGCGCATACGCCCGATGCGCTGGTCAACGTACTCCAGGCGCTGCGTGGCGCGGGATTCCAGCGCATTCTGGCCGTATTCGGCTGCGGCGGCAACCGCGACCGGAGCAAGCGCCCGCTCATGGGCGAGGCTGTGGCGCAGTATGCGGACGTGGCCATCCTGACGTCGGACAATCCCCGCTTTGAGGACCCGGAGGCCATCCTGCGCGATGTGCTGCCCGGTCTGGCCCGGGCGCGGGAAGTGCTGGTGGAGGTGGATCGCCGCACCGCCACCCGCAAGGCGCTGGAAATGATGGGGCCGCAGGATGCCCTGCTCATCGCGGGCAAGGGGCACGAGGATTATCAGATCATTCAGGGTGTCAAGCATCACTACAGCGACCAGGAAGTGGTGCGGGAGATTTTGGGGTGCGCATAGAACTGGAAGCGCTGGCGGCGGCAGTGGGCTGTCCGCTTGCCGGCGGAGGCGGGCAGACGGTAAGCGCCGTGACCACGGACAGCCGGGCCGTGCGGCCGGGGTCCCTCTTTGTGTGCATTGCCGGCGAGCATACGGATGGTCATGTCTATGCACGGCAGGCCGAGGCCGCCGGGGCCGTGGCCATTCTGGGCACGCGGCCCGTGGAGGGGCTGACGGTGCCCTATCTGCTGGTGGATGATGCCGTTCAGGCCCTGGGGCAGATGGCTGCCCTGTGGCGCACGCGCTGTGCGTCGGTGAGGGTGGTGGGCATCACCGGAACGGCCGGCAAGACCACCATCAAGGAACTGCTGGCCCATGTGCTGTCCCTGCATGGCAAGACGGCTCGCAATGCGGCCAACCACAACAATCAGATCGGCATGCCTCTGTCCATGCTGTCCACCGACGGGGACGAAGCCTTCTGGGTCATGGAGGCCGGCATCAGCCACGAGGGCGACATGGATGACCTGGGCGCCATCCTGCGTCCTGACCTGGCGCTCATTCTCAATGTGGGGCCAGGCCATACCGAGGGGCTGGGCGCACGTGGCGTGGCCTGGCACAAGGCCCGTCTGCTGTCCTATGTGCCGCGCAACGGTATCTGTCTGGTCAATGCCGATTATCCCGATCTGGTGCGCGAGGCCCGCGCTGTGCGTGCCGATCTCTGTTATTTCACGGCCGAGGGCCGTCCCCTGCAGTTCCGCGGGGCGCCTACGGGCCGCCAGGGCGAGCGGGGCCGCTATCGCCTCTGGCTGGACGGTACGCCCTGCGATGTGCTGGCGCCCTTTCAGGGAGACTACGGGACGGAAAACTGCATTGCCGTAGCGGCCGCGGCCTATCTGCTGGGACTGCCGGCGGAAACCATCGTCCGGGGCATAGCAGGGGCCGAAATGCCCGGCCAGCGCTTTGCCCGGCGGATCATCGGGCCATGGAAGGCCATTGACGATACCTACAATGCCAATCCCCTTTCCATGCGCCGCATGCTGGATACGGCGGCGGACATGGCACAGCGCGAAGCGGCGGACAGCTTCATTCCCGTGCTGGGCGAGATGCGGGAACTGGGCGATGTGAGCGAAGCGGAGCATGAAAAACTGGGACGCCATCTGGCCGAACTGCGGCCGGTGGCGGTGATCTGGAAGGGGGGCCAGGCCGAGGCTGTGCGCACCGGCCTGGAGCGGGGCGGCTATCACGGGCCGTTCCTGGAGCCGGAAGACGCTGCGGCCTTTTGCGGCGTCATGGCGGAGCTGGGCAGGGGCCTGCCGCACGGCGCCCTGGTGCTTTTCAAGGGATCGCGCAGCAACCGGCTGGAAGGCTGGCTGGAAGCCCTGTCGCAGGCGCAGGCCTGAGACAGCGGGAGAACACGACGGCATGTTGTATTATTTTCTGGTTCCGCTGGTGGGCGAATGGACCGCGCTCAACGTTTTTCGCTACATCACCTTTCGCTCTCTGGGGGCGCTCATCACGGCGCTGGTCATTTCGGTCCTGCTGGGGCCGCGCTTCATTGCCTGGCTGCGCCGGGTCAAGTGCGGCCAGTACATCCATGAGGATGTGACGGCCCATGCCGCCAAGGCCGGAACGCCCACCATGGGCGGCATCATGATTATTTTCAGCCTGGGGCTGAGCCTGCTGCTGTGGGCCGACATGACCAATGCCTACGTGTGGCAGACCTTTTTTGTCTTTGTGGGCTTCGGCGCCGTGGGTCTGTGGGATGACCTGACCAAGCTGCGCCATCACGAGAACCGCGGCATTTCCGGCCGGGCCAAGATGTCGGGACAGTGCCTTGTGGCGCTGGTGGCCATGTGGCTGCTGTATATCAACGACAACTGCGACACCACGCTGCTCATCCCCTTTGTCAAGGAATGGACGCCCGATCTGGGCATTTTCTATGTGCCGTTCGGGGTTTTTGTCATGGTGGCTGCCTCCAATGCCGTCAATCTCACCGACGGCCTGGACGGTCTGGCCATAGGCCCCACCATTGTGGCCAGTGCGGTTTTTGCCATCTTCATCTACGTCACCGGCAATGCTCGCCTGGCCTCCTATCTGCTGGTGCCCTATGTGCCGGGCATCGGCGAGGTGACGGTATTCTGTGCCGCTCTGGTGGGCGCGGGCCTGGGCTTTCTCTGGTTCAATGCCTATCCGGCGCAGGTCTTCATGGGCGATGTGGGGTCGCTCAGCCTGGGCGGCGTCCTGGGCTATCTGGCGCTGCTCAGCAAGCAGGAGCTGGTGCTGGCCGTGGTGGGCGGCCTGTTTGTGGTGGAGACGCTTTCGGTCATCATGCAGGTGGGTTATTTCCGCTGGACGGGCGGCAAGCGCCTGTTCCGCATGGCGCCCCTGCATCATCATTTTGAACTCAAGGGCGTGCCGGAATCCAAGATCATCATACGGTTCTGGATCACGTCCATTCTGCTGGCGCTGGTGGCCCTTTCCATGCTCAAGCTGCGTTGAGCGGGCCGGGACGGCAAACGGCATGTCTGCCTGCCGTCAGAGGAATAATGATACTTTCGGAGCAGCCGATTTGCCCCGATAAGCCCTAGTCCGGCGCGGATCGCCGGGGAGAAGAGCATGACTCAGGAACAGTGCGGTGCGTGGCAGAGGAACGCGGAAGAAGCGGGCAAGCTGGCTGTAGTGGTGGGGGCTGGACGTTCCGGCCTGGCGGCTGCCCGCCTGCTGCGGAAGCGGGGCGCGCGCGTCCGTCTGCTGGAAAGCAATGCCAAGGCGCTGGATGCCGTTGCGCAGGAAAACCTGCGGCGTGACGGCATAGAAGTGCTGACAGGCGAGCACCGTGAGGCCTTTTTCGGGGGGGCATCCCTGGTGGTCCCCAGTCCGGCGCTGCCTGTGGCCCGCCTGCGGGAGATGATGGGCGCCTGGGCGCACGATCCGCAGTGCCGGATTCTGTCGGAGATGGAGCTGGCCTGGCGCTGCCTGGACGGGGAAACGGTGCTGGCCGTTACCGGCACCAGCGGCAAGACCACCACGGTGAGCCTGATGGCGGCCATGCTGCGGCAGGCAGGTCGCCGCGTGTTTCTGGGGGGGAATATCGGAACGCCCCTGTCGGAATATCTTCTGGCGGGCCGCAAGGCCGATGTGCTTGTGCTGGAGGTATCCAGCTTTCAGCTGCAGGGCTGTACCACCTTCCGGCCGCATGTGGGGGTTATTCTCAATATTTCGCCCAATCACCTGGATTATCACAAGGACATGGACGAATACACGGAGGCCAAGTTCCGCCTGTTTCAGTGCCAGACCGAGGACGATATAGCCATTCTGCATGAGGACCTGCGCCCGCTGGCCGCGTCCTTCGGCCTGCGGGCACGGCAGATTTTCCTGCCGGATGTTTGTGCGCCGCGCTTTCCGGGCAGCCGGCTGCTGGGCCGCCACAATCGCTTCAATGAAGAAGCCGCCTGGCAGGCCTGCCGGGCTGTGGGCGTGAGCGAGGCCGATGCCGCGGCTGCCGTGGCGGCCTTCCAGCCCCTGCCGCACCGTCTGGAACAGGTGGGCATGCATCATGGCGTGCTCTACGTCAATGATTCCAAGTGCACCACCGTTTCCGCTCTGCGGGTGGCGCTGGAAGCCTTTGCGCAGCCCGTGCGCCTGCTGTGCGGCGGCAAGTACAAGGGGGGCGACCTGGAAGCCCTGCTGCCGCTGCTGCAACGGCACGTGAAGGAAGTGGCCCTTTTTGGCGGCAGTCGGGAATATTTTGAAAATGCCTGGAAGGGCAGCGTGCCGCTGCACTGGCATGAGTATCTGAAGGATGCCGTGCAGGCGCTGGCTGCCACGGCGGAACGCGGCGATGTGGTGCTGCTGGCGCCGGCAACGTCCAGCTTTGACCAGTACGCAAGCTATGCCCGGCGTGGCGAGGATTTCAGACGCATTGTCGGGGACCTGGCATGAAGAAGAACAATTTTCGCCAGAGCAAGGCAGCCACGGTGCTTTCCCGCGTGGCGGAAAAAACGCTGTCCGGCAGCTTTGACTGGTGGCTGTTCACGCTTACGGTGGTCATTCTTTCCATCGGCCTCATCATGGTGCTGTCTGCCAGCGGTATCGTGGCGGAAATCGAGAACGGGGACAAATACTACTTTTTCAAACGGCAGGTCGCCTTTGCCGGCGTGGGGCTGCTGGCCCTGTGGGTGGCTGCCCTGCTGCCACGCAACTGGCTGTACAAATTGCAGTATCCGGCGCTCTTTCTGTCGCTGCTGCTGCTGCTGATCACGCTTTCGCCCCTGACGCCCACCATCAACGGCGCCAAGCGCTGGATACCCGTGGGGCCATTTGCCGTGCAGCCCATGGAATTCGTCAAGGTGGCCATGGCCCTGTATCTGGCCTATTTCATGAGTGCCAAGCAGGACCTCATCAAGACCTTCAGCCGCGGGGTCATTCCGCCCTTTGCGGTGACGGGCCTGTTCTGCTTTCTTCTGCTGCTCCAGCCGGATTTCGGCAGTTCGGTGGTGCTGGCCATGCTGCTTTTCCTCATGTGTGTGGCCGGAGGAACGCGCCTTATCTATCTGGTCTTTGCCATGGGCCTTGTGGGTGCCGGGGCCGTGGCCCTGGCCATTTCCTCGCCCTACCGCATGCGCCGGCTGCTGGCCTTTCTGGACCCCTTTGCGGATCCGTCCAATACGGGCTACCACCTGGTGCAATCCCTGCTGGCCATCGGGTCGGGCAGCTTCTTCGGTGTGGGCGTGGGCGCCAGCAAGCAGAAAATGTTCTATCTGCCCGAAGCCCATAACGACTTCATCATGGCCGTGCTGGGCGAGGAGCTGGGATTTGTGGGCGTGAGCGTGGTCATGCTGCTGTTCAGCCTGCTGTTCTGGCGCTGCTACCGCATCACCATGGGGCAGCGGGAATTGCGTGACCGCTTCACGGCCTTTGGGTTGACGGCCATCATCGCCCTGGGCTGCGTCATGAATCTGGCCGTGGTCATGGGCGTGGCTCCGCCCAAGGGCGTGCCCATGCCGCTCATGAGCTATGGTGGCAGTAATCTGCTGGCAACCATGACCAGTATTGGCCTGTTGTTGAATTTTTCAAGGACGGCGGAAGGATGGAAAAAGTCCTCCTGACCACCGGGGGAACCGGTGGCCATATCTTTCCGGCACTGGCCGTGGCCGAGGAGCTGCGGCGCCGGCATGCCGGGCTGGAACTGCTTTTCATGGGATCGCAGTACGGGCCGGAGCGGCAGCTTGTGGAGCGGGCCGGCATTCCCTTTGTGGGGCTGCCTGTGCGTGGTTTTCTGGGGCGGGGCCTGCGTGCTGCCGGAGCGGCCTGGCACATGCTGGGCGCCTGCGGCACGGCGTTTTCCGTGATCCGGCGATTTCGTCCGCAGGCGGTGGCAGGCTTTGGCGGCTACGCCTCGTTCGCGCCCCTGCTGGCGGCCCGCCTGTGCGGCGTTCCGGGCATTCTTCATGAGCAGAATGCCATTGCGGGGCTGAGCAACAAGGTGCTGTCCCGCCTGGTGGACAGGGTATGCCTGTCGCTGGAAGGCACCAGCGGCTTTGCGGCGGCCAAATGCGTTTTCACGGGCAATCCCGTGCGGGCAGAGGTGGCGGCCGTGGGCTGCCGTCAGCGCTCCTTCACGGGGCGGCGCCTGCTGATCATGGGCGGCTCGCAGGGCGCGCACGCCATCAACGCCTATATGCGGGAGCAGTTGTCGCGCTTCCGGGAGGCCGGGGTGGAAATACGCCACCAGACCGGGAGGGCAGACGAGGCGGCCACCCGTGCGGCCTACGTAGCTGCCGGCTATGACGGGGACTGCGTGAGCGCCTTCATTGACGATATGGCCGGGGCCTATGCCTGGGCCGATCTGGTGCTGTGCCGGGCCGGGGCCACCACCGTGGCCGAGCTGTGTGCCGTGGGGCTGCCATCGGTGCTTGTGCCCTTTCCTCACGCGGCCCATGACCACCAGACCAGCAATGCGCTGGCGCTGGAGCGGGCCGGTGCCGCGCGCCATCTGCCGGAAAGCCGGATGGCAAGTGATGACCTGGCCGGTATGCTGCTGGCCCTGCTGGCGGATGAAGCAACGTGTCGCGCCATGGGCCGGAAGGCGCTGGCAGCGGGATGTCCGCATGCGGCGGAGGCGGTGTGCCATGTGCTGGAACGGGTGGCGGGCGGCCTGCCTGACGCCCCGCGCCAGCGCGGCTGACAGGGAAAATGATGCACGTCTTTGCGTGCCGGGAATGCCCATGCGGGCAGAAGCAGGATATACGTCATGAATAACAGAATCCGACATATTCACATGGTGGGCATTGGTGGTGCCGGCATGAGCGGCATTGCCGAGGTCCTGTTGAGCCAGGGCTACGATATCTCCGGCTCCGATATGGCAGATTCCGCCGTGGTGCGCCATCTGCGGTCACTGGGTGCGCATATTGCCATCGGTCATGCGCCGGAAAATGTGGGGGATGTTCAGGTTCTGGTCAAGTCCACGGCCATTGCGGACGATAATCCCGAGCTGGTGGAAGCCCGCCGGCGCAATATTGCCATCATTCCCCGGGCCGAAATGCTGGCCGAACTCATGCGCCTGCGGCAGGGCATTGCCATTGCCGGCACCCACGGCAAGACCACCACCACCTCCCTGACGGCATCCATCTTTGACACGGCAGGGCTTGACCCCACGGTCATTATCGGCGGGCGGCTCAATGTTTACGGTACCAATGCCCATCTGGGAAAAGGGGACTATCTCATTGCCGAGGCGGACGAGTCTGATGCGTCCTTTCTCTGCCTGTTTCCCATCATCAATGTGGTGACCAATGTGGACGAGGATCACCTGGACCATTACGGCACGCGGGATGCCCTGGATGACGCCTTTGTGCAGTTCATGAACAAGGTTCCCTTCTACGGGCGCAATGTGGTCTGCCTGGATGACGCCGGCGTGCGCCGCCTGCTGCCGCGCGTGAAGCGGCCGGTGCTGACCTACGGCTTCTGCGAGGATGCCCGCCTGCGCGCCGGCATGCAGGAAAGCGGCCCGGTAAGCCGGTTTACGGTGAGCCTGGACGGCAAGGAGCTGGGCGAGATCCGCCTGCCGCATCCGGGGCATCACAATGTGCTTAACGCGCTGGCTGCCATCGGCGTGGCGCTGGAAGCGGAAATTCCCTTTGCGCGCTGTGCCGAGGGCCTTGCCGGCTTTTCCGGGGTGGGGCGGCGCTTTGAGTTCAAGGGCGAGCGCCATGGCGTGACCGTAGTGGATGATTACGGCCATCATCCGGCGGAAATTGCGGCAACCTTGCAGACGGCCCGGCAGATATACCCCGGTCGGCGTATTGTGGCGGCTTTTCAGCCGCACCGTTTCAGCCGCACGCAGGCCCATTTCGGGGAGTTCTGCAAGGTCTTTGAACCCATTGACCTGGTGCTGCTGACGGAAATCTATCCTGCCGGGGAAAAGCCCATTCCCGGCGTCTCCGGCGAGAGCCTGGCCCAGGGCATGCGCCAGGTGTGCAGTACGCCGGTGCGCTATTACCAGACCCTGGATGCCCTGACGGAGGATCTGGATCAGGTGCTGCAAGCCGGTGACGTGCTGCTGACTCTGGGGGCCGGCAGCATCACCCGCGTGGGGCCGGCCTGGCTGGAACGGGGCGACAGTCATGCGTGAGCTGGCCCTGCCGCGCCTGGCGGAACGGACCACCATTCGCCTGGGAGGGCATGCCCTGGCGGAACTGACGCTGGAATGCCGGGAGGATGCGCTGCGCGTGCCCGAGCGCCTCACGGCTCTTGGCGGACAGATGCTGGTGCTGGGGGCCGGCAGCAATATTCTGGCCCAGGACGGGGAGCTGCCGCTGGTGCTGGTCCGCTGCGGCCTGACAGACGGACCGGAGATTGTTGAGGACAGCGGTGAGCATGTTCTGGTGCGTGCGGGAGCCGCCGTGCCCCTGCCGCGGCTGCTGCGTTTCTGCGCTGCCAACGGACTGGGCGGACTGGAAGGGCTGACGGGCATTCCCGGCAGTGTGGGCGGGGCCATTGCCATGAATGCCGGCTCCTTTGGCTGCGAAACCTGCGCCAGACTGGAACGGGCCACAGTGTTTGATGGGCTTTGCCTGCGGGAATTCACGCGGGATATGTTTTGCTATGGATACCGGCATACGCTCTTTGCCGGCAAGTCATCTGGATTTATGGTTCTTGACGGTACTTTTAGCTTGACCCGGGTGGCAAGGGATGGCATTGCTATAGTCATGCGTCACAATTTTCTTAAGAAAAAGTCTAGACAACCTGTGACAGCATGGAGCGCGGGCTGCGTGTTCAAAAATCCCGCGCCGGATGTCTCCGCCGGAAAGCTGCTGGATGCGGCCGGCTTTCGCGGGAAAAGCCTGGGCGGCATGGCATTTTCTTCATTGCACGCCAACTTTCTCATCAATGAGGGCAGGGGAACTGCCGCCGCAGCCTTTGCGCTGCTGGACATGGCGCGAGAGGCCGTGGCCCGGAAATTTGGTATCACGCTGGAGACGGAAGTCAGGATACTGGCATGTCCTTTCTGAGAAAGAAGAAGGCCCGTAACAGCTATCGTAAGGAGCCGAGGACAGGGCGGGTTTTTCGCCTGCCGCATGTGCGGCTACCCCGTTTTCATCTGCCGCGCGGCAGCATGGTGAGCGTTCTGGCCCTGGGGGGCCTGCTGGTCACGGTAACGGCTGTGGTGGTGGGGGTATGCGCGCTGAGTCTCTGGCTGTACGGCAAGGCCACAACCAGTGATTTTTTTGCCACGACCCACATCGACGTAAGCGGCAATGTGCGCCTGTCGCGGGATATGGTCTTGCAGTACGGCGGCATCCGGGAAGGCGACAACAGCCTTGCGGTGAGTATCACGGAGATGGAGCGCCGCCTGCGGGCCACCCCCTGGGTGGAAGAGGTTTCTGTCAAGCGTCTGTTGCCGGACCGTTTTGTTATCCGCCTGCGGGAGCGCATGCCGTCCTTCTGGGTGCAGCGCAACGGGGCACTGTATTACGCCAATGAGCGGGGCGAGATCATCGCCCCTGTGGAAAGCGAAAACTTTCTCTCCCTGCCCACGCTGCTGGTGGAAAACGGTGGTGAGGACGCCATCGACTACCTGGGCCGCTTCATGGCGGACCTGAACAGCGGCAGCCTGCCGGTGGAGGCAGGGGCCATTGCTTCCGTCACGCTGAGCGCCTCCCGCGGTGTGGAAGTCTACCTGGAAGACAGGGAACTGCGCCTTTCCATTGCCACGGATGACTGGAGCGGCAATCTGGCGCGACTGGGAGTGACCCTGGGCGATCTGGCCCGGCGGCAGGAACTGAAGAATGTTCGGGACGTGCGTGCGGTTCACGGCAACGTCTGGGTCATATTGAATCAGAATGTACGCAGCTGAGTAGGATGAAGGCATGAACAAGTCGGATCTCATCGTTGGTCTTGATATCGGCACAACCAAGATATGCGCCGTTGTGGGTCAGCTCAACGAGGCTGGCGTCATTGAGGTGGTGGGTATTGGCAACAGCATCTCCACCGGCCTGCGCAAAGGTGTTGTGGTCAATATCGAGCAGACGGTGCAGTCCATCCGCAAGGCCATCGAAGAGGCAGAACTCATGGCCGGCTGCGAGATCAATTCCGTCTATGTGGGAATTGCGGGCAGCCACATCATGGGCATCAACAGCCACGGGGTCATTGCCGTCAAGGGGGGCGAAGTGGGGCCGCGCGATATCGAGCGTGTGCTGGATGCCGCCCGTGCCGTGGCCATTCCGGCGGACCGCGAAGTCATCCACATCCTGCCGCAGGAATACATCGTGGACAATCAGTACGGCATTGCCGACCCGCTGGGCATGGCCGGCGTGCGTCTGGAAGTGCGCGTGCACATTGTGACCGGCGGAGTTTCCTCGGCCCAGAACATCATGCGTTCCTGTCATCGCGCCCAGCTGGATGTTTCGGATATCGCCCTGGAATCGCTGGCATCGGCCAAGGCCGTGCTGACCGATGAGGAACGCGAGATCGGGGTGGCGCTTGTGGACCTGGGCGGCGGCACCACGGACATCGCCATCTTTGCCAATGACGCCATCAAGCATACGGCCGTGCTGGCCCTGGGCGGGCAGAACCTGTCCAATGACATTGCCTTCGGCCTGCGCACGCCACTGGCCTCGGCGGAAAAGATCAAGATCAAGTACGGTTGCGCCCTGGCAGAACTGGTGCGGCCTGATGAATTCATTGAAGTACCCAGCGTGGGCGGGCGCGAATCGCGCCGTCTGTCCCGCCAGGTGCTGGCGGAAATCTGTGAACCGCGCATGGAAGAAATCCTGTACCTGGTGGACCAGACGCTGGTGAGGTCCGGTTACAAGGACCTGATCGGAGCGGGGGTGGTGCTCACGGGGGGCACGGCACTCATCGAGGGCTGTCAGGAGCTGGGTGAACAGATTTTCAACCTTCCCACGCGTATCGGCTACCCGCGCAATGTGGGCGGCCTCAAGGATGTGGTGAACAGTCCCAAGTTCTCCACGGCGGTGGGACTGCTGCGCTACGGCGCAGAAAAGGAAATGGCGGGGCAGAAAAAGTTTACGACGCGCAGCGAGAGCGGCATGTTTGAAGGTGTGCTTGCGCGTATGAAGAAGTGGTTTTCCGACATTTCTTAGCTTTTTATTCTTTGCGGGCAAACAGGCAACATTACGAGGAGAGGAACAATGTCACAGTCGATAATGGATGAAATTGATACCTCGCTGGCGACCAATGCCAAGATCAAGGTTATTGGCGTGGGTGGCGGCGGCGGCAATGCCGTGCAGAACATGATTGATTCCGGTCTGCGCGGGGTGCAGTTTGTCTGCGCCAATACGGATGTGCAGGCACTCAACAGAAATGCCTCGCCCCTCAAGGTGCAGCTGGGCGAAAAGCTGACCAAGGGCCTCGGCGCCGGCGCCAATCCCGATGTGGGGCGCGAGGCGGCTCTGGAAAGTGTCAATGCCATCCGTGAGGCCATTGGCGATGCTGACATGGTTTTTGTGACGGCCGGCATGGGCGGCGGCACGGGCACGGGGGCTGCCCCCATTGTGGCCCAGGCTGCCAAGGAGCTTGGCGCCCTCACCGTGGGGGTGGTGACCAAACCCTTCAGCTTTGAAGGCAGCAAACGCAAAAATGCGGCGGAAAAGGGGCTGGAGGAATTCAAGCAGCATGTGGACTGCCTCATCACCATTCCCAATGATCGCCTGCTGGCCTTTGCGCCCAAGAAGGAACCCTTCAGCAAGATGCTGCAACGGGCCAATGAAGTGCTGTACTATGCCGTCAAGGGCATTTCCGATGTGATTGTGGGCGAAGGCCTCATCAACCTTGACTTTGCCGACGTGCGCACCACCATGTCCGAATCCGGTCTGGCCCTCATGGGCACGGGCATTGCCTCCGGTGAAAACCGTGCCAGCGAGGCGGCCCAGCGCGCCATCATGAGTCCGCTGCTGGAAGATGTCTCGCTGGAAAGCGCCAAGGCCGTGCTGTACAATATCACTGGTCCCGAAGACATCTCGGGCGACGAAATTGCCGAAATCGGCGAGATCATTGCCGAGGCTGCGCCGGCCGATGCCAATATCATCTTTGGTGTGGTGTATGACGAGGCTGTGGGCGATGAAATCCGTATCACGGTCATTGCCACGGGCATCGAGCCTCCCGCGGCGGCCCAGCCCGCGCCGGTGGCAAGTGCGGCGGCCAATGCCGGCAGCGCCAAGGTGCGCGAATTTGGCAAGCCTGGCGCCAATGCCGTGATGGCGGAATCGCGCCTGCGCCCGCGTGCGGAAGAGCCGGGCACCTTTGGCAAGGCCGCACCGCGTGAAGAGCTTCGCCCTCGCCGTTCCCGCAGCGCGGAAATCGGTTCCTGGTACGAGGAGAACAATAACGGCTACCCGCCCTTTGTCATGAAACAGCAGCGCCGGCACAATCCCGGTCATGAAGATTTTCTGTTTGATGAGGACGAGCGGGATATTCCCACCTTCCTCAGGACACAGGCCGATTAGACACAGGTTTTGCGCGTCTTCTTCCGCAGCCGGCCTGCGCCGTGAGCACGAGGCCAGCGGCCTGGCTGCGCGAAGCATGACGCCCCGTTTTCAGGACTTGCCTCTTCGGTCCTGAAATGCCCGCCGGGAGGCCCATGGGGGCCTCCCAGTGCATTTTTGCCAGTTGCACACACGTCCGCGTTTCCCTGGGGAAACGCGGACTTTTTGCATGGTTTGCTGTGGAACGGGCGCAGCGCCTGCCGCAGAACTGCGGGGCGTCGGCGCGCTGGGGAGGATGGATCGTGGCCGAACAGGGCCGTGAGGCACATTGCGGGCAACTGGCCTGGCGGTGTTCCTCGCTGCCTGTGCCGGAGAGACAGCGTACGCCTGCCGCAGGGCAGCAGCGCTGATGCACGCGGTGTGTCGCGCCTGTTCCCCGCGAGGGGAGGGTATCCGGCTGCTGCTGAAAGGACGGCTGACGGTGTCAGGCCTTGATCAGACTGCGGCGTCGGTCGTCAGCGCCGCGAACTCATGGAAGAGGACGGAGGGGCTGTGCGGTGGCAGGGGCTGGAGGCCGGCAGGCAGCCGGGCGAGCAGCCCGGAACCGGTGGCCCGGACTGCGCGCGGACCATGCGCTGCGACGCCTGTGGCGTCCCCGCCGATCTGGCAGCGCATGCGGCCCGGCCCCTGCTAGGGCGTGACTGTGGCGTCAAGCCGCTGTGGCTGCACAAAAGGAATGTGTGCTCCGCTTACCAGCCAGCCTTCGCGACGGGCCTGCTGCAGAAGCTGCGTGCGCACGCGCGCTGCGGCAGCCGGGTCCATGTCATAGGCGGTTGACAGCGCAGGATCAGGGGACTGCACGTCAAAGGCATGCAGCAGGTCTGCCCGTTGTTCCTGGCCATGATCCCCACGTGGCCGGGAGTGTGGCCAGCTTCATCCACAGCCGTGATGCCGGGCAGGGCTGCCCAGAGGTCCTGGCCGGTGGTAAAGCTGGAAACGCGGTCGCCGTAGGCGTGCAGAATGGCACCCACTTCGGCGGCCAGAGTGCGTTCGCCTTCCGCAGCGGCGGTCTGGCGTTCCGGGCTGGTCCAGTAGGCCAGCTCCTTTTGCGAAAAGAGCACCCTGGCACCGGGAAAGGCGGCCTTGCCGCCCTGCACCAGCCCGCCGGTATGGTCGCTGTGGGCATGGGTCAGCAGCACATGGGTCACATCCGCCGGGGACAGACCCACGCGTTGCAGGGCTGCCACCAGGTTCGGGAAGCTCCAGGCGTAGCCGGTATCCACAAGGGCCACAATGCCGTTGCCGCGGATGACCAGGACGTTCAGCGAGTTATGAATCAGCCCCCGTGGATAGGCGGTGGCGATGCGGCGCTGCTGTTCCGCTGTTTCCGCCAGCAGGATGCCGGTTTTCAGATCGCGCTCCACCAGATAGAGCACCTGAATTTCCGCAGGCCCCATGCGCAATGTATGGCATGGGGCAGCCATGGCCTGACGGGGGGACGATGCGAGAATAATGGTGGACATGATAACTCCCAGAAGCAGGATAGAAAACATCCTCATGCAAAGCTCCTTTGCAGATGCCGGTCATGGCGGGGGTGGCCGGTCTGCCTGTGCATGACGCATAGCACAGTTCAGCGGGCCTGTCCTGCCGTTTCTTTGTATTTCTATAGATTGATATAGGAATGCGCAGGCGCGGGGTGCCGTCGGCATGAAGGGCTGATGTGCCGGCTGCGGGCAGAGGGGGCCATGACAGGATACGGAGAAAAGGCAGGTCCTGTCGCCAGTTACCCCGGCATGAAGCCGCAGGCATGTCGGGAAGCGGGCCGGACCATGGGCGGCATGGTGTCTGTCCAGGGAGGCCCGGCTGTTCCCTGCATGGTTTTCTTCGAGCGGGTGTCCTGTCGGTCTCAGGTGACTGGTGAAGTTGACGGTTTGCCGTTCTGGACAGCGAACCCGCCGGAAAATCCGGCGGGTTCGTTTGCAGTATATCCTTTTGTCTTAAAATGCCTGTGCGATGAAATACAGGCCAAAGAGCATGACAAAGACATTGGCACAGCGTTTCATGGCCAAGCCGAAACGCTTGTATCCTCTGGTTTCGGCAACGCTGATGCCGCATCCTGCCAGGACAATGGGCAGACAGTGTCCCAGGCCGAACAGAATGGTCATCAGGATGCCGCGTAAAAGCTGCCCCTGAATGGTTATCACCGCCAGAATGGGCGCCAGAAAGCCGAACGTACACACTCCGGCGAGCATGCCGTATGTCAGGCCCAGCAGATAGGCGCCTGTTCTGCCGGAAAAATTCCAGCGGTAGAGCCAGCTCCAGGCAATGTTGCAATGCCGGGCAAGAACATTGCGCAGACCGCTTGCCACCAGAATGAAACCTGCGACGGCATAGCCCCAGGAAGGAATATCCCCCAGCATGCGTCCCATGACAGCGCAGGCCCCGCCCACAAGAAAGACGGCGGAAAAAAGCCCCAGGCTGAAGATCAGGGCATACACGGCGGCATGCCTGGGCCTGACCGTTACGGGCTGTCCGGCCACATAACTCACCAGCAGGGGGATGGCCGCAAGGTGGCACGGGCTGAGAAGCGTGCTCGCGCAGCCCCAGAGGAAGCAGGCTGCCAGTGCTCCCCAGGAATGTTCGAGCATCATGTCGTTGATGCCGATCAGCAATCCTTCAAGCATGGCTATTCATCCAGCAGCTGCTGCAGGAGTTTGCGCATGGTGCCTTCCTTCAAGTAGCCGCTATGTCGCGCACGCTCCTTGCCCGCCTTGTCATAGAAGATAAGCAGGGGGATGACATCGACCTGATAGCGCGCCTTGTTCTCCGGGAATTTTTCCACATCCACATAGCGGACAGCAATCCTGCCAGCAAAGCTGTGCTCGACACGGCGCACGATACGATCCTGCAGGTCACAGGGGATGCAGTCGGACCCCAGGTCCAGCAGCGTCACGGTACCCGGGACGGGTATCTGCTCCGCAGCAGCCATGCTCCCCGTGGCGCAGACGGCAAGCAGGGCAAGACAAAGACAGACAGTGCGTATCATAGGGACTCCCGGATTTTTTCGATGCGAACCCGTGTACTGCTGAAATCGGGAATGCCGCCCACGGGATCCACCAGGGGCGTATCCCCCAGGGAGGTGTCCAGCCGGGCAAGTTCATTGAAGTTGCCCCCCGATCCCAGCCGGGGATCGCCTTTCATGCGGTTGTGGCTGCCAACGCTGCTTCCGCCCAGCAGAACCTGCTCCACATCCTGTATTTCCAGGTCCGAGGCGCCCATCTGGCTGTGACCGTAATGAAAGGAAATGGCCACGACGCCGCGCCGCAGCAGCGACGACGGCCGGGCACGCATGACGATCCCCTGCGGACAGCTGCGTGAGGTGATACGCACCCTGTCACCCGCGCTGATGCCCAGTTCCCGGGCGTCATCGTGGTGCATCTCCAGGAAGTTTTCGGGAAAGACTTCCAGGGCCCAGCGGTGGCTTGAGGTACGGGACTGCGCATGAACGTTCATCTTGTAGGTGACGGCCGTGAAGGGATACGCCGCATCCATGTCGTCGATATGGCGGCCCAGCGCCTCATGGGCGGATGCCAGACTCAGGGTCCCGCAGCAGCGTTCGCCAGTCATGGAATTGCGGGCCTGGGCCAGTGTTTCATTGTACAGGGCGAAGCGGGGCAGACCCGCGGTATGGATGCCGTCCTTGAACAGGCTTTCGTATTCATGGCGGAACACGCCGCCCCGGGCGATCAGGGTGCAGGTACGCCGCCATTGGTCCTCTGTCAGGATATGGCGGTAGCGTGCCGCAGGAACGCTGGTTTCCACATGGCGCATTTCCGCGGAATCTGCCGGAGGCAGCTGGCAATTGACGGCAAGATTGGCCAGGGCCCGCAGATAAAAGTCCTCGGCACAATGCAGGGGATACCGCTTTCCGTCCGCGCCGGCGATGGCATCCTTCCCGAAGCCGGGCAGATTCAGCTGCTCCGCCAGGTCGATAAGGAAGGTTTCCATGCAGTACGGGCGTCCGTCCTTGGTTCTGCCTGTCAGCGCTTCCACCGCCGGGACACGCACCGTGGAGAACTTCAAGGCAGGCGCATGGGGCGACATGAACGCATATTGCCCCTCCAGATAGGTCAGGTTGGGCACGATGTAGTCTGCATAGAGGTTGGACTCATTGATGCAGATGTCCATGGAGACATGCAGGGGAACCTTGTCAGGATCCTTCAGCATGGGGATGTAATGCTGGCCGCCAGGGATGGAATATACGGGATTGAAGAAGAAGGTGAACAGCACCTTGCAGGGATACGGATAGCCCTGGTCGATACCGTTGAGCGCCTCCACACAGAGTCCCCCCTTGGTATACGAGAGCCACGGACGTCTGGCGGGGTAGCCGGTCTGTCCAGCGGCTTTCTTGGCCCGGAATTCGGAAGATTTCTCGTATACGGCGCCTTCGCGGGAAATGCGTACCCCGGCGGGTTTCCGCTGTCCGCTGAAGGCCGCAAGGTCATAGGCGCCCTTTTTCCAGGCGCCGGCACTGCCCCCGCCATGGAGGTAGCCACCCTGACAGTTGACGCTGCCAACCAGCACATTGAGCATGGCCACGGCATACGCCGCCCAGGTTCCGCCCACGTAGTTGCCCGCACCATGATACTGACAGACGGCGGCCTTGTGGCCGTGCGCGGCAAATTCGCGGGCAACGCTCGCGATTTCCGTGGCGGATATGCCGCACTGCTGCGCGTATTCTTCCAGACTGTGGGCCATCACCTGGTTGCGCATGAGGGCAAAAGCCGTGCACACCTCATGGGGCTTGCCCTCCCATGTGATGCTGCCTGCATACTCCAGATGGGCGGTCTCCGTGCTGGACGCCGGAACCGGGTGGCCGTCATGGCCCATCACCACGAAATCCCGGGCCGTGTCGCTGTTTTTTTCTTCAGGATGCAGGTCTCCCCAGCGCAGGAACGTCCCTTCCCTGGCATGGCCAGGGGCCGTAATCACCAGATAGGTGGCATTGGTGCAGCCGCGCTTGTCCGTGCTGTCATGGCATCTGACCAGAAATTCCCGGTCATACAGCTTTTCTTCCAGCAGAACGCGGATCATGCCCATGCTCAGCGCACCGTCCTGCCCGGGCTTGACGGGCAGCCAGCGGTCTGCATGCGCTGACGCATTGGTGGCCCGCGGGTCCACGATGACGAAGCGGAGCTGTCCGGCGGCATGTCGTTCAGCCAGAAGTGCCCCGTAATGGTTGATGCCGGGCTGCAGGGCCTCGTACACATTGGCGCCGAAAATGAGCATGTACTCGCAGGCCATGGGATCCGCCTTCAGCTCCACATCCTTGCCTTCTGTCAGGGCATAGTTCCCCATGCGGAAGCCCAGACCGCAGATATCCGTATGGCTGATGCGGTTGACGGACCCTACGGCTCCCTTGACAAAACGGGTGGTGAAATCCTGATAGCCCGACTGGTCGCGGCCGCCGATGAATATAAAGCCGTTGCGCACGCTGCCAAGTTCCGGTGCGTTGGCATCCATGGGGTCATCGCTCAGGACCGAACGGATGCCGGGGTAGTCCCGCGTATCCCCCAGAGCGGCAAACAGTTTTCCGCCCTGGGCCACTTCGCGGATGAGCTGTTCCCACTCGATGGGTTCGAACCGTCCCGAGCCGCGCTCTCCTGCCCGTTTCAGCGGCTTGCGCAGGCGGTAGGGATTATACAGATAATTGGCGGCCTCATGGGCTTTGGCGCAGACGGGCGGCGTCAGCTCCAGGGCCTTGTCCAGCGGTGTGTCATAGGGGATGGGATGCCCTCCCATAGCATACGGATGATAGGGATTGCCGCAGACGCTCCGGACCTTGCCATCCTTCACATAAACGCGCATGCCGCAGCGGGCGTTGCAGCCCAGGCAGGTCGTATGCACGGCTCCTGCTCCTGCCGCGTGTTCTTCCGTCGTGGCAGCTGCCGGAACCGTTGTTGCCCCCACGGTCATCACACCGGCTGCGGTGGCTGCCGCCATGTGCAAAAACGACCTGCGCCCCAGTCTGTCTTGTTTCACCTTCTTGATTTTGTTCACGATCTCCTCCGGTCGTTCCGCAGCGGGAGATAGCATACGCGGCAGTCCTCTGGGCTGCCGCCTGAAATACCGTTGGGCCCGGCGGCCAGCCATGCCGTCAGCTGTGCATCGGGATGGGCCAGGTCACCGAAAAGACGAGCGTGCGATGCACAGGCCGACACACAGGGGGGCTGTCCGTTGCCCGTCTCCCGGCAGAAGCAGCACTTGTCCGCCTTGCCGTTTTCGTCCAGATAAACGGCCTGTTGCGGGCAGGCCTCCACACAACGGCCGCAGCCGGTGCAACGCGCTTTGTCAAGATGGACCACGCCGTCAGCCCCCCGGGACATGGCCCCGGCAGGACAGGCCGGGATGCAGGCCGCCTCGCCGCACTGGCTGCACAGGACAGGGCGAAACGTCGCGGCCCGGCGTGCGCTGTCTTCGCCCACGCTGATGCGCGTCCTGAACTGTCCCGGAACATCATGCACCGCTTTGCAGGCCATGACGCAGGCCTGGCAGCCCAGACAACGGTTCAGATCTATGAGCATTACCCACTGCGGCGCCTCTTCCGCGCAGCTCGTCCGGGGCAGCAGGGCACCTGCTGCCGCCAGCAGGCCCCCCTGTAAAAAATGACGCCGCGATTTTACGCTGTTTTCCCTCTTTTCCACGTATCTCTCCTCTTGCATGCAGGCGGGCGGTCCATCCCCGGACCGCCCCTTGCCTGTTTCTCGGATTGGCCTAGTCAGCCTTCAGGGTCACGGAGAAGGAGAAGTCCTTGGGATCAAAGTAATCCAGCGCTTCGCCATCCACTTCAGCATACGGATACATGAAGTACCCCACAGGAGCGCCCTGCATGCCGGGGAATTCCACGCCATGTTCCCCGCGATTCAGCGCAATGCGGAACAGGGCGTCGCCATTCCAGAAGAATTCCGTGCGTTCCCTGGTTGCGGCGTCCTTCAGTTCCAGCTTTTCCAGCAGCATGGCCTTGCGGACATCCGCAGGGTCCACCATGACCCAGCCCGTGCCGGGCAGGTAAAATTCGGCCCAGCAGTGGAAATCGCCGGTGATGTCGCCGGACTTGCCCGAGGTGCGCAGGCCGAATACGTCACGGGCAGGGATGCCCGCAGCGCGGGCCACGGTGATGAACACGGAGCTGATGTCAGCGCATTTGCCACCACCGTTCGCCTCGGTCAGGGTACGGATGGCCTGGCCCAGGCCGCAGCCCTTTACATCAGGGTCACGATGCGTATTGGCGATGGTCCATTCATACACGCCGCGGGCGCGGTCCAGATAGGTCGTGCGATCCCTGGTGGCCTGGGCAGCCAGTTCCTTGACCTTGGGATGGTCCACGGGCAGATAGTCGTTGGCAGCCAGGTAGGGCGTTACGTCCACAGGCAGCGCGTTGCCGCCGTCCTTGAGGGCTGCTCCCTTGGTATAGTGGGAATTCACATGAAAACTGAAGGTCAGCACGGGCTTTTCCGTGATTCGACTCCACTGTGCCTTCAGATACATGGAACCTGTCTTGGGATCGTGATACACGCCTTGCGCATCAAAATTCCCCGACACCTTGACGTCGGAAATGTCCTGATTGCGGTCGGAAAGGGGGTAGGGAAGGTAGAGCGTGGCCGTTTTGCTTTCCGGCGCCACGTTCAGGGCGACGTTGTAGGTGATAACACCGGACTTGGGGGCCGCATCAGCGGACAGGGCCGGCTGCCCGATGCAAAGGCAGCACAGGGCAACAACGGCCAGGAAAAGTTTGCGCATGGCAGTTCTCCTCGTGTTAAATGTTTGAAGACCCAAAAATAGCCGTAGCGGACGATCCGCCACGGCGTTCCGAGTCTTGGTGAGGAGAACCTGTATGGTATGGGACCTCCGCCGGCTGTTCCATGGCTGGCGGCATTCTGTTCCACGTCAGCAGCCGGGAACAGAAACAGCAAAACGGATAGGCTGAGCAATCAGCATACGCAAGGATACACCTCACCAAGACCTGACGGTCAGGTGAAGGGCATGCAGGACCGAAAAAGCCGGTCGTCATCCTTGCGTTGTGGGTACATAGTTCCTCTGCAAAAAAATAAATCAATAATATTTTCATGTTATCCGATGGTATACTTTTTGTCAAGGTGGATCCCGCCAAATGTTTTCACCACAGTCCCGGGCTGTTCATTTTTGAATATACATAAACGTTGTTTTACGCGGCCTGCCATGATGGGGACCGGTCATGGCCATTGCCGCAACGCGCACGCCACACACGCGCACCGAGACAGCGCGGAGATGGCAAACATCCCCCTTTTCCCCTTCGTTCCCGTTTGTCTGATACCCCATGGCTGTGCCCGGCGTTTCCCAAGGCATCCCCTGTGATGCGTGGCACATGTCGGAATATGCCGCGAACAGCGGCATGTCCTCGACGCTGCCGGGGATGACAGCTCAGGATAACTCACGTACACTGACGATATGGGTATCCCTGCGGGAGGGGGCGACCCGTTTCCCCGTTTTTTGCTGCTCGGTGCGGTGCAATCAGCACGGAAAAGGTGCGGCAGGGATTCAGCGCGACCATATCTGCCCGTCGGCAGGCCCTCCCTCCTGTCAGGGGAGAACGCCGCTGTCTGCCGGGCGTTGCATCGGGAAGGCGACATTTTCCCATAATACCTTTTTGGGGGGTGCGTGTATGCAAAAGCGATTCATCGAGCTGGTCAGCCATTTTCTTTCGGAAGCTCACATCGACTGCATCGTTGCTCCTGGTGATCATGTGATTTCTGTCCCGGTGGGCGATTTCAGATTCAACATCGGGCTGTTTGAATCCATGCGGACCATCGTGCTGCAAGGCATTGTGGGCATTGTCCCCGGCACAGGGCGCGAGGCGCTCTATGCGGAACTGCTGCGCATGAATTCCCTGTTCAAGGGGACGCACGGCGCAACGCTCGGCCTTGAAGGGGATGCGGTTACCTTGCAATATGGCATTCCCATTGATGGTGTGGACGATGCCTCCTTTGCGGCCCAGGCGGCCACCTTTCTTGAAGCGATTGCCGCCATGCTGGAAGGTTTTGACAGTCTGGTCGCGCATGTCCGGTCTGTCCCTGACGCCACGGCAACGGCTGAAGACGCCACGTGCATGGGGAAAGACGTGATTCGTGTGTGATATTTTCAGCTGTTTCCTGCTGCCCTTGAGCGAACGGCACACATCTTGCTAAAACGGAAGTATCTCCGTGGCGCCTGATCCTTCCCCTGCTGTCCGTTGCGGCTGTCGATGCCCCGCAGCAGGAGGCAGGGCTGAAACATCCAGATGAAAACAAGGGAGTGCTGCATGTCACCCGTCAACAGATATCAGGATATCCTCGGTGTCAGCCGGCTGCATGAGGTAAAGCTCACCACGCTGGGCGAGGTGGTGAAGCGAAATCCGCTCTCTGCCCTGTGCTCACGAATTGCCAATGCCTTTCGCATGCGCACGCAAAGCGGGCGTGCGGAAATCGCATCGCGATTTGAAAAAATCATGGCAGCCATGGGAGAAGCGGCAACGGATGCGCTTACCGGGCATGTGGAGCCATCCAGAAGGCAGCAGGCGGCCGTGCTGGAAACCATGGGCAGGCTGCTCAAGGAAATAGGGCAGGATGATATCAGTGCCGATGATGCACGAAAATCAGTACTGAATGCCCTGAAAAAGGATAGTGCGTATGCAGCACTGTCAAAGGAGCAGAAAAATGCTCTGCGCGACCACCTGAACGATATTGTGCAGGGGGATCCTGCGCACTGGCAGAGTGATCTGATGAGCCTGGCGGCAAACTACAGGAAAAGCCCGGCTGAGCTGAAATCCTTGATGCACAATACGCTGATGCAGGAGATTGATGATGCCCTCCAGACCATCATCGAGCAGGCCGAAGACCCGGTGCAGTCTGAAACCATTGCGCACAAACTTGATGCAGCGGATTTTTACAAGGCACTTCCAGAAGAAACAGATGCGTCAAAAAGCCGAATAAAAACGGCGCTCAAAGACCTGTATGAAAAAAACAGCAGAGCGGCATTTGATGCCTATCAATCCATGGTCACGGAATTTCGTAACATTGATGCGGAGCTGTCGGCATATCTGGACGCTGTGGGCGAGCAATTATATGTTGCGTCGCCCAAGGAACGGGGAAGCATATATTATGATGTCATCCCTCAGCTGAGCAAAATGCCGGGGTACAAGGACCTTCCTGAAGTACGCTTTTGCCGGGACGGATTCGTCAGAGCGCTTGCCTTGCTTGCCAGGGAAGGCGATCAGCCACGAAAGACATGGAATACGTATCTTTCGATGATAGAACGTGAGCATCCTGCCATGCTGTCAGAAGTGAAGCAATTCCAGCAGGAATTTCTCGATCATGTTGCCGCGGAACGGCAGACAATCGCTGACGATCTGTCGCGGCATATCCAAGATACCATGCTGTATAAAGCGCTTCCGCATGAGGAGAAAGAAAAAATCCTCTCCAGCATGGCAATGATTTCTCGCAGCCCCCAGCACATGGAAACATGGACAGCTGTAAAGGACAGAATCGTTAGCGAATATGAAGGCGCCAAGTCGGTAGCATACAAAGAACGGAAAAATCTTTCGCAACGGATCATTGATGCCGGAAGGCGGATTGCGTTTGACATTGGCGTACAGCATCTGAAACGGGACAGTACCTTTGACGCCCTGAATGATGAGCAAAAGCTCGACCTCAGGAAGGCACTCTGGGAACGCCTCCAGAAGAACGAAGTGCTCGAGAATGTACAGACTGAGGTAAACGAAACCCTGGCCGCCTACTTGCGCCCCGCAGGGGAAGCAGCGCAAAAAGATGCTGACGAGGACGTTGCTGCACGCCCCGAACAGGCCACTGACGCACCATCCGGCCCCTCACGGCGTGGCGTGGCGTTCAATCCGGTAGCAGAAATCCTTGATGATGCGGATAGCGGCGCGCACGGGCAGCATCCTGACAGCAGCGCATCGTAGTCACGCCGCCGATGTGGCAATGCTGACATGCAGTGACATACAGCGAGCGACGATGTGAAAACCAGACAGCCCCGGGAATGCCGTCCCCGGGGCTGTCTGTCGTCATGCCGGAGGCTGAGGCCATGTAGAAGTGATGCGGTCTCTGCCTGTTTCCCCGACTGGAACATATGCCATCTGCCAACGTTGTTATCAATAACGCCAAACATTCCGCAGGGTATGCAAACACAGCAGGCGCTTGGCGCATCAGGACATGCCGAAGTGACACATGCTGTGCGGGTGAGCAGCGGTGGCAGAAGCAGCGGCAGCGGATGGCATTTGAGGCACCTTTTGTACCACCTGTTTGCCCCAAATTCGTCAAGGCAGGAAAACAGGGGACAGGCTGGGCTTGCAGCGCTGCTCGAAACAAGAAAAAAAGAAAGGGTTGCAGCTACTTGCCACAACCCTTGTTTTCTGACTGGTGCCGAGGGCGGGACTCGAACCCGCACAGCATTCGCCACTACCACCTCAAGATAGCGTGTCTACCAGTTCCACCACCTCGGCAACGAAATGCACTATAGACACACAAGCGCCCTTTGGCAAGTCTTTTTTTTGTGAGGAATCCACTTTTTTTTTGCTGCGGGCAAAGAAGACGTCCATGCCGGCAGCAGGGCTTGCGCTTGTCGGGCCTTGCGGGTACACCAATGCAACGTGAGGAAAACATGGAAGCCTTTGTACAGGATTTTTTGCGTCAGCATGGTCCGACGCTGTGTGTGGACATCGGCAGCGGCACGCAGGATGCCCTGCTGGCCCGCCCCGGGCTGGAAAGCCACAACTGGCCGCGCTTTGTGCTGCCGGCTCCTGCCCGCATGGTTGCCCAGCGTATTCGCGAGCTGACCCTGCTGCGTCGTCCCGTCTGGTTGTATGGCGGCAATATGGGCGGCGGCTTCGGGCAGGCCGTGCGCGAACATGTGGCGGCCGGGCTGCCCCTGGCGTCCACGCTGGCGGCATCGCGCGCCCTGCATGACAGGGAAGAGGTGGTGCGCAAGATGGGCGTTACCCTGAGCGAGCAGTGCCCGCCCGGTCATGTGCCGCTGTTTCTGGGGGATTATGCGCCGGAATTCTGGGCATCCCTGCTGCGTCATGCCGGGCTGCCGCTGCCGCATCTGGTTCTGGCGGCGGCGCAGGACCACGGCGAAAGCGCCCAGGGCAACCGTATCGGCCGCATGCAGCACTGGACACGTCTGCTGGAGCAGTCCGGCAAGCCGGAAGACTGGCTGCTGACCACCGTGCCGCAGCCGCTGACGCGCCTGCGTGCCCTGCAGGACCGCACGGGCGGGCCTGTGGCGGACACCGGCACCAGCGTGCTGCTGGGGGCGCTCAGCGAGCCGGAAGTGATGGACCGCAGCTACCGCCAGGGCATTACCATTGTCAATGTGGGCAACGGGCACACGGTGGCGGCCCTGGTCTATCAGGGCTGCGTGCGCGGGCTGTACGAGCATCACACGGGCATGCGTACCCGCGAGGAACTGCTGGCGGACCTGGACCAGTTCCGCAAGACATGGCTTCCGGCCGAGGTGGTGCGGGCATCAGGGGGACATGGCACGGCCTTTGCGCCCCCGTGCGAGGAAGCCGGAGGCTACGAACCCACTTATCTGCTGGGGCCGCAGCGGGATATTCTGGCAGGGCAGGGCAAATTTCTGGACCCTTGCGGCGACATGATGCAGGCGGGGAGCCTGGGGCTGCTGTGGGGTTGGGCGCGCCGTCAGGCGCAATGCTGATATGCACGAGTGAGGAGTAGCGATGATGGACGTTTTTGATCCTGCGGAATTGTGGAGCCGCGACCAGATAGAGCATACGCAGCTGGTGCGCCTGCGGGCAACGGTTGCCCAGGCACGCAAATGCGACTTTTATCGTCGCCGTCTGGATGAGGCCGGTGTCACCCCCGATACCATCACCAGCCTGGATGACCTGAAGCGCATTCCCTTTACCACCAAGCAGGACCTGCGTGATCAGTATCCCACGGGCCTGCTGTGCGTACCCCAGTCGGAAATCGTGCGCATGCACTGTTCCAGCGGTACCACGGGCAGCCCTGTGGCCATCTGCCATACGCAGAACGACATCAACTCCTGGGCGGACCTCATGGCGCGCAGCCTGTATTCCGTGGGCGTACGCAAGGAGGACGTGTTTCAGAACATGTCCGGTTACGGCCTGTTCACCGGTGGCCTGGGCATTCACTTCGGGGCGGAGCGCATCGGCTGCATGACCATTCCCGCCGGGCCGGGCAATTCCCGCCGTCAGATCAAGCTGGCCAGGGATTTCAAGACCTCGGTGGCCCATATTCTTCCCTCCTATGCCCTGATTCTGGGCGAGCACCTGCGCAACATGGGGGAAGACCCGCGCCAGTTTCCCCTGCGCATTGCCGTGGTGGGGGCGGAACCGTACACGGAAGAATTCCGCCGCCGCATCGAAGACCTTTTTGACATGAAGGCCTTCAATTCCTACGGCCTGTCGGAAATGAACGGCCCCGGCGTGGCCTTTGAATGCCAGAATCAGCACGGCATGCACGTGTGGGAAGATGCCTATATTCCCGAAATCATCAATCCCGAAACCGGCGAACATGTGGCTGAAGGTGAGGTGGGGGAACTGGTCATGACCTGTCTCTGCCGGCAGGGGATGCCCATTCTGCGCTACCGCACCCGCGACCTGACCCGCTTTTTGCCCGGGCAGTGTGCCTGCGGCCGGCTGCATCGCCGTCTGGACCGCATTGTGGGCCGGGCGGACGACATGTTCATCATCAAGGGCGTCAACGTCTATCCCATGCAGATCGAACAGGTCATCATGGCCTTCCCGCAGGTGGGCCAGAACTACCTCATCGTGCTGGAAAACGACGGCCTTGGCGATGTGATGCGCGTGCAGGTGGAAATCCGCGATGAATATTTTGTGGAAGACATGCGCTGCCTGCAGGGCCTGCAAAAGAACATTGCCAACCGCCTGCGCGACGAAATCCTCGTGACGCCGCGGGTGGAACTGGTGCAGAGCAACAGCCTGCCCTCGGCCGATGGCGGCAAGGCCGTGCGCGTGCAGGACCTGCGCCAGAAGAAGTAGCGGGCATGGAAGCCTTTCTTGCGCTCTTTTCCGTAGGTCTGGCCTATGCCTTTGTGGCCCTGCTGGGTCTGCTGCTGCTGCTCAATCTGCCCGGCCTGCCGGCCAACTGGCTCATTCTGGCGCTGGTGGGCCTGTGGCAGTTCCTGCATCCGCAGGCAGGCGATCTTGACATCTGGTTCTGGGCCATGGCCATTGGTCTGGCCCTGCTGGGGGAAGCGCTGGAAATGGGGGTGCAGGTCATCAATGCCCGGCGGCACGGCTCCACACGGGGAGGCACCCTGGCCGGTATGATCGGGGCCTTTGCCGGGGCCATCCTGCTTGCGCCGCTCTTTTTCGGCCTGGGGGCGCTGCTGGGGGCGCTGCTGGGTGCCTGGCTGGGCTGCTTTCTGGTGGAATTCCTGCGCGGGCGTCCGCTGCAGGACGCTCTGGACGCAGCCTTTGGCACCATGATGGGCCGCTTTCTGGGAACGGTCTGCAAATGCGGTGTGGGGGGCGCCATCGTGGCCCTGACGGCACGACGCATCTGCCCCGATGTGCTGCCTGTGCGCCCCGACGGCCTGCCTGTACCGCCTGGTCCGGAACAGCTGGTGCTGTGGCTGGGGCAGTTCTTCTGCTGACCCGTGGATGACGGAGGAGGGGGGGACGCTCTCCTCATGCTGGCGGGAAACGACTCCCGCCTTTCCAAATGACAGATCGCTGTGCCGGCGTGTGCGCCGGTGCATTTCGGGGAACGCATGGCTATCTTGCAGGGATTGGATGTGGTGCTGGTCAATACCCGCTTTCCGGAAAACATCGGCATGGCGGCCAGGGCCTGTGCCAACATGGGCTGCGACCACATTACGCTGGTGACGCCGGAGCGCTGGATTCGCCAGAAGGCCGAACCTCTGGCCACGCCCAAGGGCCAGCCCCTGCTGGACAGCATCAGCGTATGCCCCAGCGTGGAAGATGCCGTGGCGCAGGCCGCGCTGGTGGTGGGCACAACGGCCCGGCGGGGCGGCTGGCGGCAGGCCATGCTCACGCCGGAGGACTGCGCCCGCGAGGTGGCGGCCTGCCTGGCGGCAGGGGGGCGGGTGAGCCTGGTGTTCGGCCCGGAAGACAGAGGGCTGGACAATGCGGCCATTACCCACTGTCACCGTCTGGTGACCATTCCCACGGCGCAGGAGGCCAGCTCCCTCAATCTGGCGCAGGCTGTACTGCTTCTGCTTTATGAATGCGCCTCGGCTGTGCGGCGGCAGGAGCATGCGGCACGGCCCCGGGAAGATGGCAGCCAGGGGCAGCTGGCCTCGGCCGAAGATCAGGAACGCCTCATGGCTTCCCTGCGCGACATGCTGCTGCGCATCGATTATCTGCACGGCGATAATCCCGAGTATTTTCTCATGCCCTGGCGCCGTCTGCTGGGGCGTGCCCGCCTGCGGCGGCACGAATATGATGCCCTCATGGGCATGTGCCGTCAGGTGCGCCGTGCCCTGGAACGGGCGGCGGACGCCGGCAGCTCTGCCGCGCGCCATGACGCCGACGAGAAAAAGTCCTGAAGAAGCAAAAAAGTGCTTGCCTGTCGCCGGCAGCTGGTATACTGTCTTCTTCGCAACGGGATGTGGCTCAGTTTGGCTAGAGCGCAGCGTTCGGGACGCTGAGGCCGCGCGTTCAAATCGCGCCATCCCGACCAGAGAATTCAGGGGTCATGCGAAAGCGTGACCCCTTTTTCATTGGCAGCGCCGCGGCCGGGCACAGGTCTTGACCAGGCGGGCTGACCGTGAAAAAAAGAAAAGCGTTCCGCCACCGGCAGAAGGCTGGCGCCGGGTGGCGGACGTTGCTTGTGCGCAGGTTGCGCACACTGCCAGCCGAAACCCATGGGGAAACAGGGCAGCATGGCACGAGACATCATACTCTACGATACGACGCTCCGGGACGGCACACAGGCAGAGGATGTCAGCCTCTCCACGGCTGACAAGATCAAGATTGCACTGCGCCTGGACGAATTCGGCATTGCCTATATCGAGGGAGGCTGGCCGGGGTCCAATCCGGTGGATGAGGAATTTTTCCGGGAGATTGCCAGCTATCACCTGAAAACCTCCCGTATTACCGCCTTTGGCAGCACGCATCATCCCAACAGAACGCCGGAAACCGACGCCAACCTCAATGCGCTGATTCATTCCGGGGTAACGGTGGCGACACTTTTCGGCAAATCCTGTGAGCGGCATGCCCGTGAGGCGCTCAATGTCTCGCCGGAGAGGAACCTGGAAATCATCAGGGATTCCATTGCCTATCTCTGCAAGTTCATGCCCGAAGTCCACTTTGATGCGGAACATTTCTTTGACGGCTACAAGCGCAATCCCGACTACGCCACGGCCATCATTCGTACGGCGCACGAGGCCGGCGCCCTGGTGAGCACCCTGTGCGATACCAATGGCGGCACGCTGCCCCAGGAAGTACACAGCATTGTTACGGCACTGCATGCGGCGCTGCCGGATGTCCGCCTGGGCATCCATGCACACAATGACTGCGAAATGGCCGTGGCCAATACGCTGGCAGCCGTGCAGGCCGGGGCGGAAATGGTGCAGGGAACGCTCAATGGCGTGGGCGAACGCTGTGGCAATGCCAACCTGTGTTCCATCATCCCGGTTCTACAGCTCAAGAGCGGCCTGCGCTGCCTGCCCGAACCGGCCGATGAACGCCTGACCCAGCTGTGCGCCCTGTCCGCCTGGTTTTACGAGGTGGCCAATCTCAAGCCCTTCCGCCGGCAGCCCTTTGTGGGGCGTTCTGCCTTTGCGCACAAGGGCGGGGTGCATGCCAGCGCGGTCAACCGCTGCTCCTCGCTGTATGAGCATATCCAGCCGGAAAGTGTGGGCAACCATCAGCGCATTCTCATTACGGAGCTGGCCGGACGCAGCAATATCGTGTCCATGGCCAAGCGCTTCGGCTTCCATCTGGACAAGGACGAACCGGTGGTCAAGGGCCTGTTCAACGAGCTGAAAAAACGTACCAGCCTGGGCTATGACTATGCCACGGCGGAAGCCAGCGTGGAGCTGCTCATCCTGCGCAAGCTGGCCCGACGCGGGGTGCGGGATTTCTTCCGCCTGGTCCGCTACCACGTCAGTTCCCTGCGCGGCGCCAATGTTGAACAGAACATGGATGAGGCCACCGTCATGGTGGAAGTGGAAGGCTCGGTGGAGCATCGCGCCGCCACGGGCAATGGCCCGGTCAATGCGCTGGATATTGCCCTGCGCAAGGCGCTGCTGCCCTTTTATCCCCGTCTGGAAGAAATGCGTCTTCTGGACTTCAAGGTGCGCGTGCTGACGGCAGACAGCGCCGGGGGCACGGCCTCTGTGGTGCGCGTGCTCATCGAATCCGGGGATGCCAAGCGCACCTGGGTGACGGTGGGCGTTTCGCATGACATCATTGAGGCCAGCTGGCAGGCGCTGGCGGATTCGGTGGTGTACAAGCTGTATCGTGACGAGGACGAACGCCGGCGCGAAGTCTAAGTCGTTCGCCAGCGCTGTTGTTTTGCGGCAAAGGGGCATGTGCCATGTGGGTGCATGCCCCTTTGTTTTTCCAGGTAGCGGGGAGCGCCGGCGCATCCGGCGCAACGTCCGCGACCAGACAGTACGGCAGAGAAATATTTCTCAACCCCTTTACCCCGTAGACTTTTTCCGTGATACGGTTTACTAGGAAAAACGTACAAATAAATTTCTGACAACCATAGGGGATATGTCCCGTTCCGGGCGCTGTGCGGTGCACGGACGGGAAGATAGTGTGGCTGCCGGAAGCATTTTCGCCGCATCCTGCCAGACGACGGATGAGCACAGGGTTCTCTTGCCGAAAAGCCGGTGCGCGAGTGGTTTCTAGGGGGATACAATGGAAGAACTGACCAAATTTGTTGCCAACATCAACAGCTTTGTGTGGGGTATGTACTGCCTGATACCGCTGCTGTGCGGTGTGGGTATCTATTTTACCATCCGGCTGAGATTCGTTCAGATCCGTCGTTTCGGCATGGCCGTGCGCATGCTGTTCGGCGGGCTTTCTCTGCGGGGGGAACGCGCCGACAAGCATGGCATGAGTTCCTTCCAGTCCGTGGCTACGGCCATTGCCGCACAGGTGGGCACGGGTAACCTGGCCGGTGCGGCCACGGCCATTGCCATGGGGGGACCGGGCGCCATCTTCTGGATGTGGCTTGCCGCCTTCTTCGGTATGGCCACCATTTTTGCCGAAGCCGTTCTGGCCCAGATTTACCGCACCCGGGACGATGCCGGCCACATTACCGGCGGCCCGGCCTACTATATCTCCCAGGGTCTCGGCAGCCACAAGCTGGCGGTCTTCTTCTCGGTATCCATCATCATTGCCCTGGGCTGCATCGGCAATATGGTGCAGTCCAATTCCATTGCGGATGCCTTCAACACGGCCTTTGATGTACCGCCGCTGCTCATGGGCGTGATCATTGCCGCCTGTGGCGCCTTTGTCTTCTTTGGCGGCATTGGCCGCATCGCTTCTGTGACGGAAAAGATCGTACCGCTCATGGCCCTGCTCTATGTGGTGGGCGGCCTGGTGGTGGTCATCAGCTTTGCCGACCAGATTATTCCGGCCTTCAAGATGATCTTTGTGGGGGCCTTTGATCCTGCGGCGGCCACGGGCGGCATCATCGGCGCCAGTGTCAAGGAAGCCATCCGCTACGGTGTGGCCCGCGGCCTGTTCTCCAACGAAGCCGGTATGGGTTCCACCCCCCATGCCCATGCTGTGGCCAAGGTGCAGTTCCCCGCCCAGCAGGGCCTTATGGGTATTGTCAGCGTGTTCATCGATACCTTCATCGTGCTGAACATGACCGCCATGGTCATCTTTGTCACCGGCTCCATCGATGGACAGACCACGGGCATTGCCCTGACTCAGAAGGCCTTTGCCTCCGGTCTTGGCAGCTTTGGCGTCAAGTTCGTGGCCATCTGCCTGCTGTTCTTTGCCTTCTCCACCATTGTGGGCTGGTACTTCTTTGCCGAGCAGAACGTCAAGTATCTCTTTGGCACCAGGGCGGTGACGCCGTACCGCTTCGTGGTCATGATCTTCATCGTCATGGGGGCGCTGCTCAAGGTGAATCTGGTGTGGGAACTGGCAGACCTGTTCAATGGTCTTATGGCCTTCCCCAACCTTATTGCCCTTATCGGTCTTGCCAAGGTCGTGAGCAAGGCGCTGGAAGACTTTGAAAAGCAGCCCTTCTGCAAGTAAGGCTGTCCGCTTTTCCCGCTGTACAAAAGCCCCCGCTGCTGCGGGGGCTTTTTGCATATGGTGACGTGCGTAAAACAGAAGCGGCGCCTTTTGTGGACAGGCGGTACCGCACGTCATTGTCTTGCAAAGGGCGCTGCACGGCCCCCGCAGGGCATGCGCCCGCCCCAACATGCCCGAAGGACCGCGTTCTCCGCTGCCAGCCCCGGCATGGGCACGCTGCACGCCTGAGCGCACGTTGCCGTGCGGGGCACGTCGGGTAGAGAAAGCTCTTTTGGGGAGGACAGAGGTGACTGGCGCCACCAGCGGGACGGAGGGACGCGGCCACAAAAAAAGCCCCTGCACGCAGGGGCTGAAGGAGGAGCATACGGGAGCGGGGGCGGTTAGCCCTGTTCTCCCGGCGCCGGGTAGGGCGTATTGTCTGTCATATACCAGATACCGCAGGGGCAGACGCCGGCGCAGATGCCGCAGCCGATACAGCGTTGCGGATCGGAGGCGTAGACAATCTGACCATTTTCTTCTGTGCGGCTGATGGCGCCTTCCGGACAGGCATGCAGGCACATGCTGCAATCCCGGCACGTGCCGCAGCTGATGCAGCGGAGAGCGTCCTGCCGCGCCGCGGGCAGATCTTCATGCCGGAAGGGGGCAAAGGCTTCCAGGTGCAGCCCCTGCAGCGGCTGGCGCGTGCGGGGCGCGGCAGCCGGCTCTTCTTCCTGCCGCAGATAGGCATCCACATGCTGGGCCACGTCAGCCCCGGAACCGATGGCCTGCACCAGCAGGCCGGGACGCACCACGTCCCCCACGGCATAGACCCCTTCCATGATGCGCCCGTCGGCCGCCGGCTTGAGCCAGTCGCGGAAGCGGGGAGCATCGTCAGGCAGGAAGGAGGTATCCGGGCTTTCGCCCACGGTGATGATGACCATATCTCCTTCGATGAGCGTGCCATCGTCGGTCACAAGACCCTTTTCCGTAACGGCAGTGGTCCTGACCGGCCAGAGCAGGCGTCCGCCTAGGCTGCGGATGTGGTCCATTTCCGCGGCAAAGGCCGCGGGCTTCTGCACGTCCACGCAGGTGACTTCCCGTGCGCCCATGGCATAGGCGCCGGCCGCGGCATCCATGCCCGCGTTGCCGCAACCAATGATAATGACACGTTCCGGCACGGCAGGATGTTCCCCGCGGTTGATGGCCTTGAGAAAGTCAATGCCGGGAACGATGCGTTCACAGCCCGGCCAGGGGAAGATGCGCGGCTTGTGTCCCCCCACGGCCACGATAACGGCATCATTTTCCTTCCGCAGGCGGGCAAAGAGATCGGCATCCACCCGCACACCAGGACGGAAATGCACACCAAGGGACTCGATGCGGGCCAGTTCCCGTTCCAGCAGGCTGTGTTCCAGGCGTTCGCGGGGAATGACCTGTTCCAGCTTGCCGCCCATGCGCTGGTCCGCTTCATAGACCGTGACATCATGGCCACGCAGCGCCAGCTGCCAGGCTGCACTGAGGCCGCCCACACCGCCGCCGATGACCGCAACATGCTTGCCGGTGGACGGTGCCGGCTTGGGCGCCGGCAGGTCCAGGGATTCCAGCCCCAGCGGGCCGATCTGGACGGCTTCGTCCAGCTGGCAGCGGGAGCAGGACTGCATGCAGAGATTGGGGCAGACCCGGCCGCAGACGCTGGAGGGGAAGGGGCTGTAGCGCAGGATCAGTTCCAGCGCCTCGTTGGTGCGTCCCTTCCGCAGCAGATTGAAGCGCTGCTGGCTGGGAATATGCGCCGGGCAGGCATCCTCGCAGGGAGAGGCGTGCCGGGCATTGTCCCAGTGCGGGACGCGCAGGCGCCCTTCGGCATGGGCCACCAGGCCCTGCACCCCCAGATCATCCGGGAAGACGTCGCCAAAGATGCCGCCCGGCACCCACTTTTCCCGACGGAAGGTTTCCATGGCGGGCATGTTGGCATGATGGTCTACATGGGGCACAGGCACAATCTTGTGCCAGTGGCTCCAGTCTTCCAGGGAGGCGCGCAGGTCGCTGTGCCGGACGGCGTCAAGAAAGCGGGGCAGGCCCTGAGCCAGAAAGTCCTTGTCGCTTTCTTCCAGTTCCTTCAGGGTCACATCCGGGGGAAGAACGGGCACATGGCCGCGCACGTAGACCACGCCGCCCACCATGCCGACGCAGGGACGTTCGCCCAGCACGCTGTCCAGGGCATCACAGTCATAGCCGCAGATGACGGCCGTACCGCCACCCATGAATTCAAAGGAGAAACTGCCCACGCTTTTCAGGATCCACAGTTCCGGTGCCGGATACTGCGGGTCATGCTTCATGAGCGATCCGGAACGCGTTCCCGCGCGCCCGCCAATATAGATACAGCCGCTGGCAGCGCAATGGCCGGCCGTATCACCGGCATCACCGCGCACGGTGATCTGGCCGCCGGCATTGAGCCAGCCCACGTCGGCAGGCGCCGGCCCTTCCACAACGACTTCCGTTCCCGGCATGCACATGGAGCCCACGCGCTGGCCAGGATTGCTGACAAGAAAGTGCAAGGGCTTGCCGTCCGCATTCCAGAGCGGACCGCCGATATCGTGCTGGCCGGTGGCATCAATATGAAAATCCGTCTCGCCGTTCCGCACGGCCTGCTCGATTTGCAGCAGCAGGTTCTGGGTGGAGAGGCGGTCGTGTTCCTGCAGGGTCGATATATAGAGCATGGTCTTCCTCCAGAATCAGCAGGCGTAGGGAATTTGCAGGGTATCGGCCACGGCCTTGTCCAGGGAAACCAGGGCGTCGGAACGGCCCACCGGCAGGGAGCTGTTCCCCACAGGCGCCATGAGCATGCGCAGTTCGTTGTCGAAGGTGAGCATGTAGTCCACAATGCTCTGTGCGCCCTTGTCCACATCCAGACGGCGCATGAGGCGCGCATCCTGCGTGCAGATGCCCGTGGGGCAGCGCCCGGAGGAACAGCCGTTGCAGCGGCCCTGCTCATTGCCCACACAGCCCAGCAGCTGGATGATCATCTTGCCCATGAAGACGCCGTTGGCCCCCAGGCAGATCATCTTGAAGGCATCGGCTGCGGCATTGCCGCTCATGCCCATGCCGCCGCCGGCCCAGAGCGGAATCTGTCCCTGCAGGCCCTGGCGCACGGCGGCCAGGTAGCAGTCGCGCAGCTTGGAGACCACGGGATGCCCGGTGTGATCCAGGGAGATTTCGTTGGCCGCGCCCGTGCCCCCCTGCAGACCGTCGATGAAGAACCCACCGCAGATTTTGTAGGGGTCGCGCAGAAGGTTGTTGTATACCGAAACCGAGGTGGCCGAAGCCGCACACTTGATGGCCACGGGAACACGGAAGCCGAAGGCCGCATTGAGCGAAAGGTGCATCTTCTGCACGGATTCTTCGATGGAATAAAGGCCCTGATGGTTCGGCGGGGAATGCAGGGTGGTCTTGGGTACCCCGCGGATGGCCTGAATGTGCGGCGCCACCTTGGCGGCGGGCAGCAGGCCGCCGTCGCCGGGCTTGGCGCCCTGGCCGATCTTGATGAGCACACCGGCCGGATCGCACTTCATGTGCGGCATGGCCCGGATGATGCGGTTCCAGCCGAAGTGCCCGGAGGCGATCTGCAGAATCATGTAGCGCAGCTGATCCGATTCCAGCAGGCGTACCGGCAGGCCGCCTTCGCCGGAACACATGCGCACCGGCATGCCGCAGACTTCGTTAAGGTAGGCCGTGGCCAGGGCAATGGCTTCCCAGGCACGGGTGGAAAGGGCGCCGATGCTCATGTCGCTGAAGATGAGCGGGTATATCCAGCGCACGGGCGGGGTATGGCCGGAAAGGGTCAGCTGATTGCCCTGGACCGTGAGGGGCAGGTCCTTGGCCAGCACCACACGCCCCAGAGGGGCACGGATATCAAAGGTGTGCCGTTCGGCATCCAGGGCAGGGTCGGTCATCTGGCTGATGCGCCCCACCACGATGGCATCCAGGCTGCGCTGGGTGTCAAGACCGTTGCGCCCGCCGCGCTTCTGGGGACCATGCGTGCGTGCCAGCAGGGACACACGTTGGTCCACATTGCGTACCGGGCGGATGGCCTGATTGGGGCAGATTTTTTCGCACATGCCGCAGCCGGTGCAGGCATTGGAGAGCTTGGCCTTCTGGCGAATGACCGGACGGGCTTCGTAATGTTCCACAGGCGTGGGAAAGACTTCATGGGTGGTGACGCTGCGCTGGCGGCGCATGCCCACCTCAATGGCACCGAAGGTACAGGCGGCAACGCAGGAGCCGCACAGGGTGCAGCGCTCCGGCTGGTACTCTATTTTCCAGCGCAGGTCATTGAGGCCCAGGTCCTGTGTCTTTACTGCTTCCATTGCTGCACCTCCAGATCATTGTCGATGATGACCATTTCCCGTTCGCCGGGGTAGATGTCCCGCGTGCTGTCCCGGTTCGGCAGCACGGCATTGAGGCCGCACACTTCGGAAGCAATGGCCAGCATGTCATCCTGCCGGCCCACCACCACGGGCCGCAGCTTCTTGGCATCGCAGCAGGTGATCATGCGGCCGTCAGGCAGCAGAGCAATGATGGCGTTGGGGCCATTGATTTCCAGATGGCACAGGGTCTGGCGCAGCAGGGCCAGCACCTCATGGTCAGGGCGCTGCTCGGCTTCGGCAAAGGGCAGGGGCGTAATGACGTGCTTGTAGTAGGGCAGAGGCCACTTCAGCTCATGCAGCACATAATGCAGCGTGTAGAGGAAGTTCTGCGAGTCGGATTCAAAGCCGATGTAGCCGCGGTGCAGGGAGCGCTGAAATTCCTTGTTCTTGGTGAAGAAGGTATTTTCGCCGTTGGCACAGAGCGTGTAGCCCTGCAGGAAGAAGGGATGGGCGGCATAGCGCACGATTTCGTAGTTGGTGTTCTGGCGGCACTGGGCCACAATATTGCGCGCCATAAGGCGGCCATCGTCATTCCAGAGGCCAAAATAGGTGGCAATGTCGGCCGGATCACCGATTTCCTTGAGCGTCAGCACATCAGGCCAGAAGGAGTACACAAAGCCGTTGTTGTCCTCTTCCAGCAGGGCGCGCAGGGCCAGCCGCGTATCCACCAGCAGTTCTTCCCGTTCTTCCTGGGAACGGTAGCGATAGACTTCGGGATAGTCGTAGTTGCGGAAGACGTAACGGGGCATGGCGCTGATGCTCAGGCCGGGGCGGCGGTCCACTTCCGGCACCCACTGGGCAGCCTGCACAAAGCCCTTGTGTTCCATGTATTCGTTGACCAGCTGCACGCCGCGCGGCGTACAGGCCATGGAAAGCAGCGGCTTGTCCTTGTAATGGGCAAACACGCCTTCCAGGTCCTGCATGACCATGGCAAAGCCCGAATTATCGTGCCCTTCCTGCTGTGGCAGCATGAGATGCAAGGCCGTGGACGGTGGCACGGGCGTTGTACTTTTGATGGATCCTATTCTGCACATGGTATTCTCCGTTGGAGTTTTGCGCTTTGCGCCGGAATGGGCACCGACGGCAAGAGAGCCGGTGCCCTGAATCTGCGGCATGTCCGCGAGACACGCCTGTCCTGTAAAATCTCCGCTCTGGGAGATCAGAGTGTGCTCAGCCGGCGGATGGCTTCATCCGTATCTTCAGGTGTACCAAAAGATGTAAGGCGGATAAAACCTTCGCCACAGGCGCCGAAGCCGACGCCGGGCGTGCAGACCAGCCCCGCCTTTTCCAGAAGCATATCAAAAAACTGCCACGACGTGCTGCCCGCAGGCACCGATACCCACAGATAGGGGGCGTTCTGGCCACCGTACACATCCAGGCCCCTGTCGCGCATGGCCTGGGACAGCAGGCGGGCATTGCGCTGATAGACCCGGATGGCCTGCATGCCTTCTTCCCGGCCCTGGGGGGTGCAGGCAGCTTCGGCAGCCCGCTGCACGATATAGGGGCAGCCGTTGTATTTGGTGGTCTGGCGCCGGTTCCAGAAGGCATTGAGCGCAACCTTGCCTTCCTTGCCATCGCCGATGCAGAGTTCACGAGGGACCACCACATAGGCGCAGCGCAGCCCCGTAAAGCCGGCACTCTTGGAAAAGCTGCGCATTTCCACGGCCACTTCGCGGGCGCCGTCCACCTCATAGATGGAGTGGGGCACCTCGGGATCGGTGATGAAGGCCTCATAGGCCGCATCAAAGAGCAGCAGGCTGCCATGCGTATGCGCATACTCGACCCAGCGGGTCAGGGCCTCGCGGCTCATGGCCGTGCCCGTGGGATTGTTGGGCGAGCACAGGTAGATGACATCGGCCTGTTCCCGGGGAGGTTCGGGAATAAAGCCGTTGTCACGGGTGCAGGGCAGGTAGAGGAGCTTGCTCCAGCGCTGGCCGTCAAAGGTTCCGGCACGTCCGGCCATGGCATTGCTGTCCACCCCCACGGGATAGACGGGATCGCTTACGGCGATACGGCTGTCCGCGGCAAACAGCTCCTGGAAATTGGCCAGATCGCACTTGGAGCCATCACTGATGAAAATTTCGTCCATGTCCAGGTGCACGCCGCGCGGCGCAAATTCCGTTTCCACAATGGCCTTGCGCAGGAAGGGGTAGCCGCGTTCAGGGCCGTAGCCATGGAAGGTGGACTGCTGGGCCATTTCATCGGTGGCCTTGTGCAGGGCGGCGATGACGGAAGGAGCCAGGGGGCGGGTTACATCGCCGATGCCCAGACTGATGACGCGCACATCAGGATGCGCGGCACGATAGGCTGCCACACGGTGGGCAATGTCCGTGAACAGATAACTTCCCGGCAGCAGGGGAAGATTGGGATTAATGCAGATCATGCAAGAGACTCCTGGCAGTAGTACACACCGTCAAAGACACGTTGAGCCGGCCCGGTCATGAAAATATGGTCTGTTTCTTCATCCCAGCGGATGTGCAGGGTACCTCCCGGCAGGTCCACATCCACTTCACGTCCGGTGCGGCCGTTGAGTACACAGGCTGCGGCAACGGCACAGGCGCCGGTGCCGCAGGCCTGTGTTTCCCCTGTGCCACGTTCCCACACGCGCATGCGTACATGGGTGGGTGAAAGAACCTCCACGAATTCGGCGTTGGTCCGGCGCGGGAAGAGAGGGTGACATTCCAGCGCCGGACCCAGAAGGGAGAGTTCCAGCCCGTCGAGCGTGGGCAGAATGACCACGGCATGCGGGTTGCCCATGGAAACGGCGGTTACCTCGAACGTCTGTCCCGCAATGTCCAGGGGAACACGCAGGAAGCGTTGAGCATTTTCCATGCCCTGGGGAAGCAGGACCGGAATATCCGCCGGAGTGAGCACGGGGGCACCCATGTCCACCGTGGCCCCCTCGATGTGTCCGTCCTTGCGCAGCAGGCTGACCGTGCGCAGGCCGGCAGCAGTTTCAACGAGGATGCTGTCACCCTTTACCAGCCCATGCTCGGCAGCGTACTTGCCCACGCAGCGAATGGCATTGCCGCACATTTCCGCTTCGCTTCCATCAGGATTGAACATACGCATACGCACATCCGCTTTGGACGAGGGCAGTACCAGCACCAGCCCATCGGAACCGATGCCGCGATGCCGTTCACTGAGGCGCACGGCCAGCGCCCCGGGATCGGGAATTTGTTCGTCAAATCCGTTGATATACACGTAATCGTTGCCCAGGCCGTGCATTTTGGTAAAGGCGATGGCTGAAGACATGGATGAAGATTTCCTTTACGGCTGCCCGGCCGCTTCCATGGCCGGGCAGCCGGTTTTCCTAATGAACCCAGAGCAGTTCCGCATAGCGCGGAAGGGGCCAGTCGACATCGTTGACCAGCTGTTCCAGCGCATCGGCATGCTCACGGCAGAGCAGCATGGCCGGGATGATGCTGTCCCGGGCGCGCACGGCCTGTTCGTGGGCCGTCTGACCACCCATGGCCATTTCCAGCGCGGCTTCCAGGGTGGAGACCCCTTCGGCAAGACCCGTAACGTGCTTGCGCAGGGTGCGGAAGAGGGCCATTTCCGATTCGCAATCCTGCACCAGGGCCTGGGTTTCACGCACCAGCACGGCGGCATCCTTCTGGGCCTGACGCGCCACCGGCAGAACCTGGCGGTTCACCATGTCACGCAGGGTACGGGCCTCGATGGTGATGGCATGAACGTAGTGTTCCAGCAGGATTTCCTGGCGGGCAAGCATTTCCCGTTCATTGAGGATGCCGTGCCGACGGAAGACATCCATCACCGCAGGATCGCTGTAGTGTTCCAGCGCGGCCACCGTGTCGGTATGGTTGGGCAGACCGCGGCGGGCAGCTTCTTCCGGCCAGTCGGCGGAGTAGCCGTTGCCATTGAAAACAACGGGCATGTCTTCACGGATGAGGCGGGGCAGCATATCCTGCAGGACAGCATTGAGGGTTTCGCCCTGCGCCATGCGGTTTTCCATTTCCGTGGCCATATCGTCCAGCACGCAGGCAACGGCCGCGTTGAGGGCGATGTTGACAGGAGCCACCGACTGCGAGGACCCCGTGGCCCGGAATTCAAACTTGTTGCCCGTGAAGGCAAAGGGGCTGGTGCGGTTACGGTCGGTGCTGTCGCGGGGCAGGGGCGGCAGGCTGGACACGCCGATTTCCATGAAGCCGCCGCCATGCGTCTTCAGGGGGGTGCCGTTGGCCATGCTTTCCAGTACGGCCGTCAGCTCATCGCCCAGGTAGACGGACAGAATGGCCGGCGGCGCTTCGTTGGCGCCCAGACGATGGTCATTGCCGGCGCCGATGGTTCCCAGGCGCAGCGCCGTGGCATGCTGATGGACGGCGCGGATGGTCGCCACCAGGAAGACGAGGAACTGGGCGTTGTCCTGCGGGGTGGAGCCGGGGTTGAGCAGATTCTGCCCGTCGGAGGAACACAGGGACCAGTTGTTATGCTTGCCGCTGCCGTTGACGCCGGCAAAGGGCTTTTCATGCAGCAGGCACACAAAGCCATGGCGCGCGGCCAGATGCCGCAGCATATTCATGGTCAGCATGTTGTGGTCGCAGGCCAGGTTGGCTTCTTCGTAAATGGGAGCCAGTTCAAACTGACCGGGGGCCACTTCATTGTGACGGGTCTTGACGGGAATGCCCAGGGCCAGCAGTTCGCGTTCCACATCCTGCATGAAGCTCATGACCCTGGCCGGAATGGCGCCGAAATAGTGGTCCTCCATTTCCTGCCCCTTGGGGGAGGGAGAACCCAGCAGCGTACGGCCCGTGAGCATGATGTCCGGGCGCAGGGCAGCCAGGCGGCTGTCAACGAGGAAGTATTCCTGTTCCGGCCCCACCATGGCCCGCACGGCAGTCACATTGGTATTGCCGAAGAGGCGCAGCATGCGCACGGCCTGACGCGACAGGGCTTCCAGGGAGCGCATCAGCGGAATTTTGCGGTCCAGCGCTTCACCGGAGTAGGAATAGAAAAAGGTGGGGATGTGCAGGGTGGCCGAATAGGGGCCGCGGATGATGAACACCGGCACCGAGGGGTCCCAGGCGGTATAGCCGCGGGCCTCAAAGGTGGAACGCAGCCCGCCAGAGGGGAAGGAAGAGGCATCGGGCTCGCCGCTGATGAGCATCTTGCCAGAAAATTCGCTCAGCACATGACCATCGGACAGGGGCGACAGAAAGGCATCATGCTTTTCCGCCGTCTGACCGGTCATGGGCTGGAACCAGTGGGTATAGTGGGTGGCCCCCTGTTCGATGGCCCAATCCTTCATGGCATTGGCCACCACATCGGCAATGGCGGGATCAAGACGCCCGCCGCTGCGGATGATGTCGGCCAGCTTTTGGAAGACATCGCGGGGAAGACGTTTGCGCATGGCTTCCAAGCCGAAAACATTACTGCCGAATTCAGGCAGATTGCCCTGTTCCGCGGGAATGGTGGCGGCCAGGGCGGAAAGGACGGCTGTGCTGCGAGATTCGCTCATGTGATCCTCCAGATGGAAACAGTCTGCGTGAAGAACGCGTTGTTGTCTCTTTATCTGCATCACACGTGCCAAAATTAAAAAATTTTGTAATTTTAGTTAGATATATATAAAACCTATGTATGATATAGGGAATTGTCTGACAATTTTACACCATTTTGTAGAAAAAAGGCTTTCCTTGTTTGCCCGAACAACCAGGAAAAGCCTGCCATGGCCGCACACGAGGGGGTAAACGCCGGCAGCTCCCTGCCCGCATCTGTTGGCACGGCATTCTGATGGGAAAAAATCCTGCTTCATGCCGGAAACAGCACCCTGTCCCGGACGTTTGGGCACATTTTGCGGGTATGCACAGGGAAAAACAGCCGCATGCAGCAAAAGTACAAAAATGTCATTTTTTGGCCGAGAGAACAGGCCGCGACATGGGGAATTTGCTTGAATACAGCAATAACATACTGAAATATTTTTGATATAAAAAATCTACGATTCCGTGGAAGTGTCGGATTCGCCATGTGGCATCCGAAAATCCTTGTAGCTCAGGCCATACTTCTTGAGGCGCAGGCCCATGATGCGCTCGGTCAGTCCCAGCCGGGCAGCGGCCTTGCCCATCTGCCCGCCGGTGGCCCGCATGGCTTCCACAATGCAGGCCCGTTCCAGCTCGTTGAGGCGATCCTGCAGGGAAACGGAAAGCACAGGGCATGCCGGTGCATCCAGGCGGCTGCCGGCATGCACGGCACAGTGCTCGCTGTGCAGGGCCGCGGGCAGATGCTGCGGCAGGATCAGGTCGGAATGCCCCAGCAGCAGGACGGCACGCTCCATGGTGTTTTCTAGCTCGCGGATATTGCCGGGCCAGTCATAGCGTTGCAGCATGTCCATGACCGCCAGCGAGAGCCGCACATCCTCGTGTCCGTTCAGGCGGGCAAACTTGCGGATGAAATGCTGGGCCAGGGGCAGAATATCCTCGCGGCGCTCCCGCAGGGGAGGCAGGATGATGGGAAAGACATTGAGGCGGTAGAAAAGGTCGCGACGGAACTGCCCCGCGGCCACCATTTTTTCCAGATCGCGATTGGTGGCCGCCACGATGCGCGTGTCCACATGCAGGGTTTCGGTGCCGCCCAGGCGCTCAAAGCTGCGTTCCTGCAAGACGCGCAGCAGCTTTGCCTGGGTGACCAGGCTCAGCTCTCCCACTTCATCCAGAAAGAGGGTTCCGCCGTCGGCCAGTTCAAAGCGCCCCTTGCGTGTGGAGTTGGCACCGGTGAAGGCGCCCTTTTCATGGCCGAACATCTCGCTTTCAATGAGATTTTCCGGCAGGGCGGCACAGTTCAGGGAAACAAAGGGCCTCCCCGCCCGGCCGCTGGCGGCATGGATGGCGCGGGCGGCCAGTTCCTTGCCTGTGCCGGATTCGCCGTACAGCACCACGGTGGTGGACGAGGGGGCCACCTGCTCGATCTGCGAATAGATGTGCTGCATGATTGCCGTATTGCCCACAATGCCGGGAATACGCCGGGCTACGCCTTCCTCATCATCCATGTGCCGCTGATTTTCCAGGGCCACATGAGCCAGCAGGGCCGCCACGATATCCAGCAGGCGCACTTCTTCTTCCAGGCTGGCCGTATCAGTCAGCAGATGATCCACCGACAGGGCGCCCACCACCTGGGTATTGAGCTTGATGGGCACGCAGATGAAGGAGATGGCTTCCTTGTTCAGATCGCGGGAGCGCGTGCGGTTCAGAAAAAGCGGCTCCTGGGACACATTGGAAATATACATGGGTTCGCCGCTCTGGATGACGCGCCCGGTGATGCCTTCGCCGGGAACATAGCGCCCGCGCGAACGTTCCGAGGCCTTCAGGCCCACCGCGGCCTCGATGCGGATTTCACCGGTGACGGGCGAAACCAGGGTGATGCTGCCCCGCATGAGATGCAGCTGGCGCGACATCAGCTCCAGTGCCTTGTCCAGGGCCTGGCGTATGTTCTGGGTGTCGCCGAGCAGGCGGGTAAGTTCCAGCAGCAGACTCAGCTGGTCTTCGGCGGCAAGGCGGCCTTCATCGCCGCTGTGCCGGACAGTATCCGTGGCAGTGTGAGAATCCGTAGTCATGAATATGTCATACGGCAAGCCGGCACGAGAGACAAGATGGCAGGGCGGATGGACACGCCAGGCAGGCTTGACCTTCCTGTGGAAATCCTCAAGGTAAAGAGAGCATGATGCAGAAAACAGACCGTCGCGGCAGCATCTGCCGCAAGGCCGGAACGGTTCCGGGACAGCATGACGGGTCATGCGGGCGTCTCTGCGGAGGAAATGTCATGAACTATAAAATTGGCGAGCTTGCCAGAATAACCGGCTGCAAGCCGGTAACCATCCGCTATTACGAACGGGAAGGGCTGCTGCCGGCGCCAGAGCGCACGGCGGGCAATTACCGGCAGTATGGCGAAAAGGACCTGGAACGCCTGCGCTTCATACGGCACTGCCGCCAGCACGGCATGGAGCTGGACGAAATACGCGCCCTGCTGGCCTTTCGGGACAAGCCCGTGGCCAATTGCAGCTGGATCAACGGTCTGGTGGCGGAGCATATTGCCAGGGTGGACGAGCAGATTGCCGCGCTGCAACACCTCAAGGAACACCTTCAGACCCTGCTGCACAGCTGCGAGGGGGGGCAGGGGGAAAATTGCGGCATTCTGAAATCGCTGGACACGGCAGGAAACTGCCCGCACTGCGCCCGTCTGGCCAGCGCTCGGCCTGTTCAGGGAGCGGTTCAGGGCGCGCATATCCCGGCCGTCAGGAAGGGCCAGAAAACGCCCCGGGAGCAGAACGGCTGACAGGGCGGACAGCAGCGCGTGCGGTGTCGTGTGGTGCCTGGCTGCCGGATGTCGTCATGACGCACAGCACCGGCGGCAGGTCCTTCTGCCAGCCCGTAACAGACACGGGCCAGAACGCGCAGCCGTGAAAAAGCCTTCCGGCATGTTTCTGCCGCCGTTGGCATGCGTGCCCTCGCCGGGAAGGTGCGCCATTGCGTGCGCCGGGCCATGCCAGGGGGCAAAAGCGCGACAGGGCGCAGGCACGCCGCGGCTCACCGCAGCGCGGAGAGCCGGAGCATGCGTCTGCCCCTGGGGGTGTTACACCATCAGGCCGAAGGACGGCAGCCCCGCGTCCGTGGTGCTGCCGGAAGATGGGGCAGGTTCCTGCCGGGCAAGGCGCTGCTTCCAGTGGATAACCTGCGCCAGAAAGGCCTGCAGGGCCTGTTGCAGGCTGTTCATATCGGCAAACTGCGCATCATGGCGTTTCCAGAGGATGATGGCATCCAGTTCTGGATGAATGGCAAAGGCCGCTCCGCCTGTCTGGGCGCCCAGCAGGGAGGCTTCCAGCAGGGTGCGGCAGAGCGCGTCGTCCTGGGGAGAGAGTTTGCCCACCTCGCTGTGCAGGATGAGGGAATGGTCCTCGCTGTCAGGGGTGAAGGTGATGGTATGCTCTCCGTCAAAAAGCAGGGCGCACTGTCCGTCGGCATCAAGGCCAAGGTCGTCGATGCCCAGTGCATTGCCCAGTTCGGCCAGCAGTGCGGCAAGTTCCATGTGGGTCTCCTTCGTGGGGAATGAACAGGGGGAGCCGCAGGCCCCCCCGCAGGTTGCGCTGCATTAGCGGTAGTATTGGGACAGCAGGGGGAATTGTTTGGCACTCTCCCGTATCTTGTTTTCCATATCGGCCATGAACTGTGCCCCGTTCATAGCCCATTCGCTTTCAAAGGTGCGGCCGGCTTTGGCAATGAGTTCCGCCTTCCGCTGCCGTATCTGTTCCCGCATGTCGGGATTGTCATGATGCCGCCAAAGCTGTTCATCAAGCTGTTCCAGTTCCGGGCGGATGCGGCACAGCGGATTGCTCAGGCTTTGCAGCCGGTCGGCCTCCTTGCCCAGTTCCTTGCGTATTTTTTGGGCTGCCTCTGAAATGCTCTCGCCATTCTTGCCGCGCAAAAAGGGCATGTGGCTGAGATCAAGGGGAGCCACACGGCCGTAGTCCAGGGAATCAGCCGCCTTGATGATCATGCCTTCCAGCGAACCGCTCTGCTTGGTGAGGCACTGTTGCAGGGCTGTTGCATACTCGTCCCCCAGGCTGCCGTTGCCAAAGTCCGTGCGCATGGCGTCAACGGTCTGGGCGGCGCTGTCTGCTTCCCAGTAGTCCGTACCGTTGTTCTGCCGGCCCATGTCGTGCCCGGTGATGCCGCAGAGCACGGCATTGCGGTCCACGGGAATCCCCTGTTCTTCCAGAATGCTGCACATGGCCGAGGCAAAGATGTATGCCCGCGCCACGTGCCCGCGCCCATGATAGAAGGTTCCCCTGTCAAAGGTTTCCTCGTGATGCTTGTAGGCATCCAGATGCCGGACAAGAAAATCGCGCCGTTCTCCATGGGTGGTCGGCAGCGCTGCCGGATTGGCCGCTGCCGGGAAGGGGGTATAGGCCGGATGCGCGGCGTCAAGACGTTCCATGGACTGCGGCGCCACGGCCCGGAACAGGGCGCGCGTGCTCTCCGGCAGCAGCGAAAGCTCTGCCGTGAATTCCGGCAGGGCCGTATTCTGCCGCATTGCCCGGAGCACATGCTCAACGTGGAGCATGGTCATGGAGCGGGTAACATTCAGGCGGCCGAAATCAGGCGACTGGTGCAGAATCCCCTGCCGGCAGACCTGCTCCAGCTGTGCCAGCAGATGTTGCATGGCCGGCGCCGAGAGCTGCTGCTGGAGACGGCCTTCCTCCGCATCCGTCATGGGCGGCACCTCATTATGCAGCAGAGTATAGGCCAGGGATATGGAGCGGCCCATATCCGCCAGCTTGTTTTCGGCGCCGTATTCCTGGTCGGTCGGCAGGCCGGCCATATAGGCGGCCATGGACTGATCGGTTCTGCCGATGGATTGGGCCAGGGTCTGGAAGACTGCGGCCGTGGACATGGCCGGCTGCGCCCGGGCAATGGTGCGCAGGGCCGAGGCCTGTTCCGCGGCATTCTGGATGACCATGTGCAGTTCGTCTATGGTGCGGACCTTGGAACTGCGTATCCAGCGGGAAATGCCGGCCTGCTGCCCCGGCGTCAGCGGGGTGGCATTGGGCGGCAGGGTCATGTTTTGCAGTTCGCGCAGCAGGGGCGCCTTGCGCTCGAGAATGGGCAGCGCCGTCGTGGTGATGGCCTGCATGACAAGGGCTTCCGTGGTGGGTTCCAGACCGATGCCCTTATCCAGTGCCTGATGAAGATGCCTGCGGGCATTGTCGGCCAGCTGTTCGAGAATAGTGCCGCGCAGCACCTCGCCGTCAGCGGGAAACACGTCGTCAAGGTTGCGCTGCTTCACCAGCGCATGCAGGTGCTCCTGGATGTGCTCAAGCGCGTTGCCGAACAGGGTTTCCGCTTCTGTACGGATATGCTGGGTGTAATAGGCAATGCCGGCCGTATGGAGACGGCCGATGCGATCGGTTTCGCGCATGTCATTGACCTTGGTCACGGGGTTCTGCACCTGTGCAGGGTCAATCTCGTTGTTGCGTTCCACAAGATAGACCACCTTGACGCCGGTGGCCTTGCTGAAGGCTTCCATGCGGGCAATGAGCCTGTCCCGCTGGGCGGGGGACGCCTCATCCAGGCGCACGCGGATTTCCTGAAAGTCGCGGCTGGGGATGATGGGTCCCTGAATCTGGGCCTCGATATAGTTCATGGCCAGCCGCACGGAGGCATCCTCGCCTCTGGCGCGGCGCTCGGCAGCGTCGGCCAGCAGGGCGCCATTGATGTCATCAAGGCCGAAGAGCAGACTTTCCAGATTGTCGTAGGAGGCCATCTTGGCGCGGGTACCTTCCGGATCGCCGAAGGTTCTGAGGGCCAGCGCCGCAAAGAGTTCCCGCTCTTCCTCTGTATCCATATTGATTTCGGCAGGAGGATTTTTCAGGAAAAGGGCCGTGAGGTTGGGCAGTTCAGCGCCCTGATCCAGCCATTTTTCCAGCGCGGCATGAGCTGCGGACTGGGGATCGCGCATGGCCACCACGGCTTCCGCAGGGAGGCCGGACGTGCCGAGCAGATCATAGAACTGGGTCCGGCGTTCCGGGGTGATGCGCAGGGCAGGGGAGAAAAAGGTATCCTCCGCAATGAAGGTGGCGCGCCGGGCCACCTCGGGCTTGAGCACAATGCTGCAGGAACCATAGCCCGTGGCAGCAGCGCCGTTGTAGCTGTTGGTGGTATTGAGCGCGCCGTAGGTCGGCCGTTCATCGGCAATGGCCTCGTGGCCGTCCAGCTCGGGAAAGACCAGGCTTTCAGTTTCCAGGCGCTGGCGCAGGTAAGATTCCCCCTTGCTGTGCACACCCTGCTGCTGTTGAATATGGAACAGGTTGGGCATGGGCTGGTCCGGCGTGAGAATAAAGGACGTATCGCGCAGCAGACGATGGGCAGGCAGATTGATGGTGAGCGGGCTTTGCCGCAGCAGGTCGCCGATTTCGCGGGGCGTGGCGGACATGCCGCGGCCGGCCATTTTTTGCAGGCTTGCCGCGCTTTCCCGTTCGCGCCGGGTGGCACTCTGGGCGGCCACATTGGCCAGGGTATGCAGATTGGCTGCCGTGATGTCATGCTCATGCACGGGCGCCGCCTGCGGGGGAAGCCCCGCATACTGCCGGCTCAGCGGAAGAGGACGCATGGCCTCGTAGCCGGCACGCGTGTCGGCATCTTCCGCCGTGGCAATGAGATCGTCCAGGCGCCCGTTGGAAACGCGGTTGCTCATTTCCTTGAGCACCAGCGCTTCCAGGTCAAACAGCTGGGCTGCTGCCGCGCGCGCATCCTTGGCGCGGGCATTGATGCTGCCCTCGCGACGGAGCGCGGCCTGCAGAAGGTCCATTTCCGCCGAGGTGAAGAGCTGATACACGGTGGCAAGCTCGGTATTGCTCAGCGCTTCCACGGCAGGCGCGAAATGCCAGAGGCTGTTCTCCTTCTGGGCATCGGAAAGCTGGCCCAGCCGGTCCAGGAGGGTCCGGTATTCTGCGGTGGTCTTGAGGGCCGCAAGCAGCTTGTCTGCCCGCAGGTCTCCCGGGGCCGTCAGCGCCTGCAAAACATCGCGGGAAGACGCCATCAGCCCGTCATGCCCTCTGGCAACTTTTGTGGCAGTGCGAAAGCCCTGAAAGGGAACGGAGTTGCCCTTGATGGAATCCAGTCTGATGGGTGAGGCTGTGCCCAGCTGAACCTTGTGTTGGCCAAATATACCGGTTTTTTCCGTAATGCCGCGCTGTGCCAGCTGCTGTTGCAGCACAGGATCGGCATGAATGCGGGAAGACATGGATGACTCCTTGCGTTGAATAACGGGGAAAGCGTCTGCCGTCTGACAGACGTATGCTACATCGTTTGCATACGGTATGCCAGCCCGTGCGGCAGGGGGAGCCACGCAGGGCGCTTCCCGGCTGCGCATGGCACAGGCGGCCTGCGCTGCCGGAGCGGTTCCCGTCCCTGCCGGGAGGGCAGGCCTACTTCATGTCCTGATAGAATTCATCCACGGCGGCCAGCACTTCCAGGGGCGGGTTCCAGCCGATGAGCGTCGCCATGAACAGATTGAGGGCCATGCTCACGGGGCTTTCGAAAATGGGCGAAAGGTCCCGCGGCAGGGCGCCATGGATGATGGCATCCACCAGTTCGGCGCTGAACTTGCCTTCTTCATCGGCGTTGGACTGGGCCACGCTGAGCAGGGCCCCGTGTATCACATCCGGCACGCCGAGCTGGGAGAAGGTGGGAATGTGGGCATCGGCCAGAGGTTGCAGCACACGGCGCATGGCACTGGCCTGGAGGCCCACATTATAGGTCAGGTAGACGGCGTCGGCCCCCTGTTCCACCAGATTCCTGTGGCAGGCTTCCAGCCGGTCCGAGGCCAGGGACGCCTCCTGTACGTCAAAGGTATCCGTGCAGCGCAGCAGGGTAATGCCCAGTTCCTGTGCCGCGTCCTCGATTTCGTTGAGCGCAATGCTGCTGCGCCCCGACGGGGTGTCCTCATAGGCGATGCCCAGTTTTTTGAAGCCGAAGATGTCATGGAACAGCAGCACCTGCCGCTTGAAACGGTCCGGTTCAATGGGCGCAACCAGATTGTCTCGTCCGGAATCGCTGATGGAGGGAATGATGCCGGCCGCCACGGCATTGGTTACGGACGACACCACCACCGGCACCTGAATGTCCAGGGCGGCACAGTCCTGCCCGGCCCAGGTACCGAAGGCCAGAATCAGGTCCACATCCCCCCGGGTCGTGATGCGTTGCAGGATTTCCCGCTGTATGGTCTTGCGGCGGCCGGCATCCCAGCCGGCGGAATAGAAGCCGTCTGGCAGAAAGACCAGACGTTTGCCCCCGGCGTGGGCAGCCATCCAGTTCCACATGCTCTGGGCGTCTTCGCTGTCGGACGGAATGGGCACGTGCCCGTTTTCGATGAGGCCGCGCTGTTGCAGACCCAGGGCCAGACCGTGAAAGATGCGCTGATAATCGGAAAAGGGGCCGCCTTCCACATAAATGACCCGCCAGACCCGTTCGTTATCCGTCGCTGCCGGTGTGGCAGCCGGGCGGGCAGCGGCGCAAAGGGCGTAGAGACAGAGCGGCAGGGCCAGGGCCAGGATTCGCAGAACGGGAAAAAGGCTCGTCATGAGAGAATCTCCTGAAAAAACGGATGCCGGTTAGGCGTGCCCGGCATCCGGCTGGAAGCGGGAAAGGGGAACTGGTTCGTGCCGGTCGCTGATGAGGCGGATGGGGACCTGCGGCGTGCGGCAGGCGCGCGCAACGGCCCAGTAGGAGGGGGTGAAGTGCAGCGCCTGTCCCACCGCCGGAATGTGCGGGCAGTCGGTCAGGTCAAGAATGGTATAATTGCCGCTGTAGTCCACTACGCTGCCGCCGGGCAGGTCCAGGGACAGGCCGGAAACGTCGGTATGCAGGCTGCCGCAGTCCACCAGGGCACGCAGGCGCCTGCCGCGATGATGGCAGGAGACCACAAGGCCGCGTCCGTTGCGCACGCAGAGGCGCGGCGGGCGGATATCCCGCTCTATCACTTCAAGCACCGTGGCGCTCAGGCTGAAGATATCCTGCCGGAAGTCTGCTCCCAGCAGGGGACATTCCCGGTAGATGTCGTGGCCGAGAAGCAGGGGATCGCCCATGCGGAATTCCAGCACACAGCCCGGCGGCAGGGTGGGTCTGTACGTCTCCTGCCGGGCAAACCAGTTCCAGAAGATGCTGCCGCCCAGGCTGACCCGGTGCAGGGCATGCCCCAGCAGACTTTCGGCTTGGGCTGCCAGCTCTTCCAGCTGGCGCATGTTCAGGGCATCCGGGCAGGCGCCGTAGAGACAGCCCATATTGACCCCCAGCCCTGCCACGTGGGCGCCGGGAGCACTGCCTGCCCGGCGTGATGCCGCGGCCACCCGGCGCAGCAGGGCCGGCGCTGCGGACAGGGGAACGCCCTCGCGCATGTCGCCCAGGTCCACCATGAGCAGCGCCTCATGGCACAGGCCGGCCTGACGGGCGGCAACATCCAGCGCACGGAAGGTTTCCTCGCAGGAAAAGGGACTGCGGGCAAAATGGCGTACCACCTCGTCGGCCTTGCCGGGCGCAGGCAGGTTGATGAGCACCCGCTCGTCCCGTGCCGGCTTTTTTTCGCCAAGGCAGCATTGCTCCGTCAGGTCAGCAACCCCGTAGCGGGTATAGCCGTGCTGCCGCAGGCAGGAAACCACAGCCGGATGTGAGGCCACCATTTTCAGCACCGGCAGAAAGGAAAATCCCCAGGTCTGTTCCAGCTGGTTGATACAGTGCAGGTTATGCACCAGGGCATCCATGTTCATGAGCAGCTCAGGCATGGGCAGTCTCCGTTTCGGTGGCAGCAAGAACAGGCAGCGGACCGGCGGACCGGGCTGCTTGCCGCAGTTCCGCATACAGTTCCGGCCGTGCCTCGCTGCCGGCCAGATCGGCATAGTGATAGGGCAGGGAAACGGCCAGGGCCTGTTCCACTCGCGTCCGGCGCATGGTCTCCCACAGCCGGGCAGACAGGCCGCCGGCCAGCCAGACATCGGCCGCGCCGGCTCCCCGGCCCATGGTGTCGTCCGGTTCCTCAGGCGCATCCGGGCAGGGCAGGCGCAGGGGGAGCAGTCCCGTGCAGGCCGGGCAGGGAGCAAAAGCGGCGGCAAGGCGGTGGGCCAGGCTCGTTTCGCCGCAGCGGCGCAGGGAAGTGACAAGTCCCCCCAGCATGCGGGGCAGGTAGGAGGTCTGAAAAATCCCTCCCGCGCAGCGCAGGCCACGGGCCGCCGCCACTGTCACAAAATAGAGAAAAAGAGACGGCAGCAGACGTTGCTCCTGCAACGCCGCGGCAATGGCCTCAGGCGCAAGGGCCAGACGCCAGGCGGGATTGCCCGTGGCGACCAGTTCCCGGAAATCTTCGGCAGGGGCAAGCGCCAGCGCCCGCCCCCCGGCATCCACACCCCAGAAAAGAAAGGTGCCCCGGCGCAGCTGTTGTGCCTCGGCGGACCAGCAGGCCCGCTGCCCGTTCAGTTCCTGCCAGACGGCGGCCGCCAGTTCCGGCTGGAGAAGAAGACGGCTTACCAGCGTGTGCGGCTGACGCAGATCGGCCATGATCAGGCGTCCGCAGAGGTACTGCATGTCCAGTGCCACCAGCGGAGGAATGTGGCAGTCCCTGTGCAGCACCTCCTGCCAGAGCAGGCTGTTTGCCACGCTGGCCTGCTGGCGGAAGCTGCGCTGGTGCAGTACCGCAGGCTGAAGATAGGTGCGCTGTACCAGGCGGGACAGGGCAGCATGGGTCGCCGGGTCCAGCTGGCGGGACAGGGCGGCAAGGGCCGCGCGCACCGTGTCTGCCGTAAAGGGCGGCTGGACGCTCACCAGGGTATGCCGGTAGCGTCCCGGCAGCAGGGGCAGGCGCACAAACTGGGCCGCGGACTGCCGGCAGCTGCCTTTGCCCAGCAGCATGCCGCGCGGATAGGCCACATTATTGCCGGGTACCACGCCACAGCTGAACAGGGGCACGGCATGGCGGCAGCTCATGGCAAAGAGCAGATTGCCCTGAAAGAATTCCGGGTGAAAGTCCACGCCGTGGTGATTGGCCGTCAGGGCATGAAAATTTTCCTCCAGCTCCCTGCGCAGCGCCAGAGCCACGGAGGGCGCATACAGCTGCCGGCAGGCGTCCACGGCCAGGTCCAGCAGATCATTGCCGTCCTGGGGCGGGCGGGGCAGACCCGCAGGCGCGGTCAATCCCGCTGCGTAGTCGGCCAGGGAAAGGGAAGCCGCCTGCTCGAAATGCCGCAGGGCATCCGGCAGCAGGCTGCGCAGCCATTGACGGGCCGTACTCATGCCTGCCCCGCGTCATGCCGCACGGACGGGCGGGCCAGCAGCAGAAAGAGCAGCGAAATGCCCAGCAGGCTCAGGCCGGCCCAGCGGGCGGCACTGTCCACGCTCATGACAGTGAGCACGCCGCCCACACAGACCGGGCCGATGACCTGCCCCACCCGTTGCAGGGCATCCAGCAGGCTCATGGTCTGATCCACGCCGATGGCCCGGGCGATTTCCAGCTCCAGCAGAAATTCGCTCTGGGCAGGAATATTCAGCCCGGTGGCCAGTCCCAGCAGGACGGACCCGCAGACAGAGGCCGGCAGCGGCGGCAGCAGCGTGAAGCAGGCCACGGACAGGGCGGAAAGGGCGCCGGCCCAGAACAGCAGCCTGTCCTTGTGCCGGCTTCGGGACACCAGACCGGCAAACAGCGGGCCGCTGTAGATGACAACAAGACAGTTGAGCATGTAGACGCGCCCGATATTGGACTGGGAAACCTGCGCCTGCTTGAGAAAGACCGGCAGGAAGTAGTTGAGAAAGCCCACGCACAGCAGCGCGGACGGCAGCAGCGCCAGCAGGATGAAGGCCAGCAGACGGCGGTCGGACAGCAGGCGGCGGAGCTGCGCCAGCGAGAGCCGGGACGGTTCGGGATCAGGAGCGGTCTGTTCCTGTTCGCCAGAGGGACGCAGCAGACGGAAGGGCACCACGATCAGACAGGCCAGAATGAGGGCGGACAGGGCAAAAACCGGGCCGTAGCCCAGGCGCTCCGCCAGCATGGCGCCCAGTGCGCTGCCGCACAGGGAACCGGCATAGACCCCGGCAAACATGTCCGCCAGTCTGCCATCCCGTACCGTATAGGCCTGGGCCGTGAGCAGGGAAAGACCGTAGCCCAGGCCCACCAGGGCGCGGGCACCGACGAACAGCCAGGGATTCCACGCCAGCATGGAGGCCAGATAGCCCAGCGCCATGCACAGGATGCCGGCTACAAGCGGCGGGCGCGCGCCCCGGCGTTTCATCCAGGTGCCGGCAATGAGGACGCTGAGGCCCGTCATGCCCATTTCGGCTGAGATGGGCAGCCCCAGCAGCACATCCCGTGAGAGCGCGCCGTCAGGCGTGAGTTCCGCCATGCGCAGGGGGATGAAGGAAATGGTCATGTCCATGGCCAGCACAAAGACGAACATGAGCGGACGGAACAGGGCGCTGCGATGGGCATGGCTGTGCAGCGTGCCGTGCAGGCGGGCCTCCAGACTGCGGGAGAGCAGCAGGAACATTTCCACCATGAAGATAAGGGCAATGACCACCAGGGTAAGAATGTCCAGACCGGTGCTCACCAGGCGTTCCAGCCAGGGTTCGCGTACCAGGGACACGCGCAGCTTCCAGCCCTGCACGGGAGCCTCGCCGGACAGGGACAGGCCCGACGTCAGCCCCAGCAGGGAAAATTCCTGGCCGTCGGACAGTACCGCCGGCATGCGGCGCGGGGCGCCATGGCTTGAGGCATAGACCGTCCCCTGCGGATCGAGAATTTCCAGCACCATGCTGTCGGCATGGGCGCCGGCCACGCGGGCAAGATAGGCATTGAGCCGGGAGGTGCTGTCCAGAGATACCCCCACCAGCAGCAGACGGTTGAGGTCTTCGGTCAGGATGCTGCCCGTATGGGCGGCATCCTGCCGCAGCCCCCGGGTATACTGGCTGCTGGTGGTGTACAGGGCCAGAGCGCCGTTGCCCAGCATGAGCAGCAGAAAAATGCCAAGGCAGAGATTGCGCAGCCGGGTGCTTCCGGCATGCTGCCCCCGCAGACAGAGCCACAGCAGCAGCGTGCCGGCAAGGAGCAGCACGCCCTGGACCAGCAGCTGCCGGAAGAAGATGTCGTGCAGTGCCCTGTCCAGCCGTTCCTCGGCAATCCAGACGCCGATATGGCCGGCCGCGTTGCCGCTGCGGTCAAAAACCGTGGTGAGCAGCAGTTCGCCCTGGTCCTGCCGCAGGCTCTGCATGTCGGCAGGCTGCCGGAAGCGGGCATCCGGGGGCAGCTGTGCGGGAAAGTCCCCCCAGCGATGCAGTACCCGCCCCTCTGTGTCCAGCACGGCCAGGGGCATGTCGGCTGCCCGTCCCACACTGGCCAGCAGGCGGTCCACGCCGCGGTAGGTTTCCAGCTTTTTCCCGAAGCGGACGCCCATGGTCATTCTGCTTTTGAGACTGGCCGCGGCCACGGAAGCCGATGCCACGGCATTGTGCCGGGTTTCGCTGCGCAGGGAGGAATAGAGCAGGGCGTCATAGAGCAGCAGGCTGGCAAGCAGAATGGCCAGCCAGCCGGCCACAATGCGGCCCAGGGGCAGGGACGAATGGTTCATGATACGGCAATCTCCTGGGAAGGCGGGCAGGCGCCAGGACGGGCCGCCTCCTGTCCCGAGCGGCAGAAGGCCAGCATGGTAATGTCATCGGACTGGGGTTCGCTGCCACGGAAGCGGACAATCTCGGCAAAGACGCAGGCCAGCAGCTCCCGCGGCGAGGCGTTGCGATGCCGGGCCAGCACGTCCATGAGGCGGGCTTCGCCGAACAGTTCCTTCTGGCTGTTCATGGCCTCTGTCACGCCATCGGTAAAGATGAGGCAGGTTTCGTGCTCGTCGAGCCTGTCCGTAAACAGGGTGTATGTCATGTCGGGCATGACGCCCACCAGCGGACCGCTCAGCTTGTCCAGCACACGCGGCGGCTTGCCGGATGCCCCGTCCACAATGCAGGGCGGGCAGTGCCCGCCGTTGGCATAGCACAGTTCGCCGGTTTCCGGCGTGTACAGGGCCAGAAAGAGGGTAACAAACATATTGCCGGGATTGTGGGCTTCCAGCATGGCATTAACCCGGCTCAGGGCCGCCGCCGGGTCCAGCCCCGAATCCAGCGCGTAGCGGACCAGGGTGACGGTCATGGACATGAACAGGGCCGCGGGCACCCCCTTGCCGGACACATCGCCCAGCACCAGGGCGCGGCGGCCGTCACGGGTGGTAAAGAAGTCATACAGGTCTCCCCCCACTTCCTTGGCCGGGTCCAGAAAGGCCGATGCCCGGAAACCGCAGACTTCCGGCGCGCCGTCAGGCGGGGGCAGAATGCCCATCTGGATTTCGCGGGCGGCGGACAGTTCCCCTTCCATGCGTTCCTTGGTGGCTGTGGTCTCCATGAGGCGGCGGATATTGACGGCCAGGGCGCCGCCCATGCGGGCATAGGCACGGGCCAGCTGGCCAAGCTCGTCGCGGCGGTCCAGGGGCAGGCCCTCGCTGACCAGGGGTTCAAGACGGTCCAGCGCATCCGGGGCGGAAAAGTCCACTTCCGCCAGCTCCCTGGTCTTGCGGGTCAGCAGTTGCAGGGGGCGCAGCGTGCGGATCAGCATGTACAGGGCCAGCAGCGCGGCCAGCAGCACAATGGGCAGGCAGATGCCGAGCAGCAGCATCAGCAGGGTATCGGAAGGCCGTGTGATTTCCGAAAGAGGCGCCACCATGACCAGCTGCCAGTCAAAGGTCCGGATACTGCCCAGCAGGCAGAGCATCTCGCCCTGTGCCGAAGGCAGAATGACCCTGCTCATGCCGGTGCGGCCGGCTTCGGCGCGGGCCGCGGCCAGTCCCGGCGGCAGGGTGCCTGTGCCGCCGGAGGCCAGCAGGGTACCGTCGGCATCCAGCAGGGCAATGGCGCCCCCGTCATAGAGCTGCATGTCCCGGAATTTTTCCCGGGTGCGTTGCAACAGGGCTTCCCTGGCCTGGGCATCCATCTTTTCCAGATCATCCAGGGGAATCATGCTGACCAGCACGCTCTGCGGCAGCTGGCCGGCCGGCCGGGGGCCGTCGTCCAACGGCAGGAAATAGGCCAGAACAGGCCGGTAGGGTGCCGTCCGGGCAGGTTCTGTCTTGCCGGCGGTGGCCACAAGGCGGGGCAGGTCCAGCACCGCAAAGTCCCCGTAGGCAGGCAGACGGCCGAATATCTGACGCATGGGGCGCTGCTTGGCATCCCGCAGCTCGGCGGTCAGGCCCAGGCGGCTCGTTTCCCCGGCCAGCAGGCGGCGTGTGGGCAGAATTTCCATGCGGATGCTGTCGATGCTGTCCGCCAGTTCCAGACTGGCGGCATCCATGCGGTCCAGCAGCTCCTGCGGCTGCCGTGAGGCGTTTTTGCCTGCGGCCGGCGTGTGCAGGGCCTGCACCAGAGCCTGCACACGCGCCGAGGCGTCACGCAGCTGCCCCTTGCGCAAGAGGACGTTGCGTACCTTGCTGGCAAGGTAGGTGAGCGAGGCGGTATTGAGGCGCTCCTCTTCCACCAGCAGCAGGGTGGCAAAATTCTTTTCTTCCATGGCCACCATGGCATCGCCCACCCGCTGCCAGGTGAGATAGAGCACCAGAGCCACGGACAGGGCTATGGAAGCCAGGACCAGCAGCGCCAGGCGCAGACGAAGACTTGCGTTCATGCGTTGTTCCTGCCTTCATGAATGGGGGTGCGTTCGCGGCGCTGCAATTTCTTGCGCAGGCCCTCGCGGGTGATGCCCAGCAGTTCGGCCGCCCGGCTCTTGTTGCCGCGGCAGGCTTCCAGCGCCTGCCCGATGAGGCGGTATTCGGCCTGCTCCAGATTGAAGGACGGGGGCGACGCCTCCGGCGCGGCGGCCACCGCCGGAGACGGAGCGGCCACGCTGATGCTGCCCCCGCCGGCCAGGGCCGCGAGGAGCTTGGGCGAAAGGTCGGAAGGGCGGATGACCGAGTCCACCGTCAGCGCGGCGGCCCGTTCCATTTCGTTGCCCAGTTCCCGCACGTTGCCGGGCCAGTCATAGGCCAGCAGGCACTGCTGCGTGGCCGGCGCCAGGGTGAGGGCTTCCCGTTCCATGCTGCGGGCATGCTGCGCCAGCAGATGCCGGGCCAGCAGAAGGATGTCGTCCCCCCGTTCGCGCAGGGGGGGCAGGGTCAGTTCGGCCACGTTGAGGCGGTAGTACAGGTCCTGGCGAAAGCGCCCCTCGTCCACGGCCTGCTTCAGATTTACATTGGTGGCGGCAATGATCTTGATGTCCACGGGCACAGGCCGGGTACTGCCCACGCGCAGCACCTCCCGTTCTTCCAGCACGCGCAGCAGCTTGGCCTGATTGGGCAGGGACATGTCCGCCAGTTCGTCAAGAAAGAGGGTACCGCCGGAGGCTTCCTCCACCAGGCCGCGCCGTGCGCTTACCCCCGTGGCCACGCCCTTTTCGATGCCGAACATCTCGCTTTCAAAGAGGGAATCGGGAATGGCCGTGCAGTTGACGGCCACAAAGCGGGCATTGCGCCGGGGAGAATGATAGTGAATGGTCTTGGCAAAGATTTCCTTGCCTGTGCCGGACGGGCCGAGAATCAGGGTATTGATGGGGCGCCGGGCAATGGCCAGGGCCTGGGTTACCACCTCGCGCATGGCAGGGCAGCGCCCGATGATGCGGCGCACATTGTATTCCCGTTGCAGGTGTTCCACCAGGCGCTGGTTTTCCTCATGCTGGCGGAGGCGCTGATGCTCCAGCTCCTGGGTGAGCTGATCCACCTTTTCCAGCAGTTCCGCCCGGTGAAGCTCCCTGGCCTCCACCTTGACAAGCATCATGCCGAAGGCTTCGGCCAGCCGCTCCAGCTCCGGCGTGGAGCTGCCGTTGCGGGTCAGGGAAAAGAGCGCGTCCTCATCGGCCGGACGGCCCCAGGCCAGGTCATCGCACAGGCGTATGAGCGTGGCAAAGATGCGGGAGGCGTTTTCGTTCATGCTCTGTCCTTGTCAGCGCAGGGACTGCACCCAGCGCAGCACTTCGGCCACAGGACCGATGAGGTCCTTGGGAATGTAGGCATTTTCCGTTCCCTGCTCGTAGAGGCTGCGTGCCAGCGGCACATTGCGCATGACGGGGATGCCCTCTTCCCGGGCCACTTCTATCATCCGCTGGGCCAGCACACCCTGCCCCTTGGCCAGAATGACGGGCAGGGGGGTTCGTTCCTTTTCGTAGTCCAGGGCCACGGCAAAATGGGTGGGATTGGTCACGAGTACCTTCGCTTTGCGAACATTGGCAATCTGGTTCTGGGCAATCATTTCCTGATGCAGCTGCCGGCGCTTGCCCTTGATCAGCGGGTCGCCTTCGCTTTCCTTGTATTCCCGCTTGACTTCTTCCTTGCTCATCATGTTCTGCTTGTTGAACTGCCAGCGCTGGAAAAACCAGTCCGCCGCGGCAATGACGCAGAAAATGCCCGCCGCCGTAAAGACCAGGTCCCAGCCTGCCGCCCCCAGCAGAAGCCACATGTCGCCGATGTTGCCCTGGGGAATGCGGAAGAGGCGCGGCAGGTAACTCTTGAAAATAAGATAGACGCTCAGGCCAAGCACCGTGACCTTGAGGATATTTTTCAGAAATTCCACAAGGTTCTTCAGCGAAAAAACCTGCTTGAACCATTTACTCATGTTCAGGTTTTCCATCTTGGGCAGCGCGGCCTGCACGGAAAAGAGCACCCCAACCTGCATGAGATTGGCGCACAGCGCCACGCCCAGGACCATGCCGATGAGCGGGCCGGCCACCCGCAGCGAGGAAACAATGGTGCTGGTGACGGCCAGTTCCAGGGCCTCGTCAAAGGGGCGGTTCATGAGCAGCATGGGTACTTCACCCATGCTCAGGATGCCCTTGAGCATTTCGCCGGACATGGCCAGCAGATAGACCGCCACAGCCATGACCGTCAGGGCGGAGGGCACATCCTGACTCTTGGCCACCTGGCCGCGCTCACGAATGTCGCGCAGGCGTTTTGGCGTTGGTTGTTCTGTCTTTTCACTGCTCATGGGGCAAAACTGCGTGTGGCTGCGTCCTGTGAACCTGGCGGCCGGTCAGGGCAGGAGGTTGGAAAGTTTGAGGATGGATTCGCGCGTGTGCTGGAACAGGTCCGGCGCGTGCGACAGCAGCAGACCAAAGTAGAAACAGAGCAGAAAGGCCGCGATGCCGCACTTGATGGGCATGGCCAGCACGTAGACGTTGAGCTGCGAGGCAAAGCGGTTGACCAGACCAAGGGAAATATCCGTCAGCAGGCAGGCCACGGCAATGGGACCGGCCAGCAGCAGCATATGCCCCATGAGCCAGCCCACCTGTCTGGCAAAGTACAGGGGCGCGTCCGGGCTGAAGTCCCCCGGAAATCCCCGGGTAACCGGCCAGATGTCATAGCTGGCATAGATCAGGCCCACAAAGGCAAGAAAGGCCCCGGATGTATAGAAAAGATAGACCAGGCTCTGGAACAGCAGCTGCCCCAGGGGGCTGCTCTGATCGCCGGACAGGATGTCGGCCCCTTCGGCCATGGTGGCGCCGCGCTGATTGTCCATGAAAAAACCGGCGCTCTGCACGGCCCAGAAGACCATGCCCGCCAGAAAGCCGATCATGAGACCCAGCAGGGTCTCCTTGAGCAGCAGCAGGGCCAGGCGTCCGCCCGTGGCCAGACTCAGGGCGGCAGACAGGGTGATGTCGTCGGTGAGGCTGTTTACGATGACCGGATGCAGGGGCATGTACAGGGCCAGGACCAGCAGCAGCCGTATCTGCCCTGTCACCACCGATGCCCCGAAAAAGGGCGCCACCATCACCAGCGCAAAGAGCCTGGGCATGCCCAGCAGCAGGGCTGTCATGTGGGCATAGACACCCAGTTCCTGGAGAAGTCCCGAAAAATCCATGTGGGTTCCGTGTCACCCCCCGGCGGGGAGGCTCAGAGCAGATAGAAGCGGCTGAAAATATCCTCGCTGTAGCGCAGAATTTCTCCGCCGAGCCATCCGGCCATGAGGAAGAGCGTCAGACCGACGGCCAGCAGCTTGACGCCGAAGGTCAGGGTCTGTTCCTGCAGCTGCGTGATGGCCTGAATGAGGCTGAGCACGATGCCCACCGCCGAAGCCACCACAATGGGCGGCAGGGAAAGAATCATGACCAGATACAGGGCCTTGGCCGCGTAGTCGATGGCAAGTTCCATGCGATGCTCCTACAGGCGAATCCTGTTGATGGGCTGTACGCTGATTTCCGGGGTGATTTCCTGATAGGAAACCACGGGCAGACGGTAGTGTTCGCCCTCGATGAGGCGGCGCACATAGCGCCGTATGTCCATGCTGGCCAGCAGCACGGGCATCTGGGGATGCTTGCGGTAGTCTCCCGCAGCGGCGCCCACTGCCGCGATGAAGCGGCGCGACGTGTCCGGGTCCAGGGCCAGAAAGGCGCCGGCAGAGGTCTGGCGGATGGCCTTGCGGATGGTTTCTTCTACCGAAGGATCCATGAGAATGGCCGGCAGCATGTTCTGCCCGCGCGAGTACATATAGCTTATCTGGCGCTTGAGGGCGCTGCGCACATACTCCGTCAGCATGACGGTATCCTTTTCCTTGGGACTCCATTCGATGATGGCTTCCAGAATGTTGCGCAGGTCGCGGATGGAGACCTGCTCCTGGGCCAGCCGCTGGAATATTTCCGCAATGCGCTGCACCGGCAGCAGGCGGGTGGCCTCGCGCACCAGGTCCGGCGCGCGTTCCTCCATGCGGTCCAGCAGATACTTGGTTTCCTGCATGCCGATGAAGCTGGAGGCATGGCGCGCCAGAATGAGCGAGAGATGATAGGCCAGAATGCGGGAATGACTCATGCAGGAAAGGCCGGCCTGTTCCAGCAGGGCCTGGCGATCGGCCGGAACCCACAGGCTTTCCACATCCGGCAGGAAGTTTTCCCCGCGCCGGACCTCCACCCCCAGCATGCGCAGGGTATCCTCGCTTTCGCGGGCCAGCACCATGCCCGCTTCCAGCGTACCGCGGGACATGGGAATTTCGTTGACCTGCAATTCGTAGGACAGGTCGGGCAGCAGGGGAGAAATACGCAGATTGATGCCCGGGAAGGGCACACCCAGGTCAAAATACAGGGCGCGGCGCAGGGCGGAGAGTTCGTCGTTGAGCGAATCGTAGTCCAGCGAGGCGGCCAGGCCCTGGGAAATGTCCAGAATGATGGGCACCGTGGGGGCAAAGTCGTCCTGGGGACCTGTGGGGCGGCGCTTCTTTTCCTGGCGGGTGGCGGACTGGAGGGACTGGTTCAGCTCCGAGCGGGCATCCCGCGGGGCAGGCGCGCTGCGGAGCCTATCGAGCAGATAGCCCAGACCGCCGATGGCAAGGGCCAGAGCAAAGAGCTGCGGCTTGGGGAAGCCGGGAATGAGCGCAAACAGAAAGATGAGGCCGCCGGCCATGAGCAGGGCCTTGGGCTGGGCAAAGAACTGGCCACCTATCTGCGCCCCCACATCTTCCTGGCTGTCGCCGGAACGGGTGATGAGAATGCCTGCGGAAATGGCAATGATGAGCGAGGGAATCTGGGAGACAAGGCCGTCGCCGATGGTGAGGATGCCGTAGATTTCCAGGGCCTCCCCTGCCGAGATGCCATGCTGGGTAATGCCGATGATGGTACCGCCCACAATGTTGACCACGGCCACCACCATGCCGGCAATGCTGTCGCCCTTGACGAACTTCATGGCGCCGTCCATGGCGCCGAACATCTTGCTTTCCTGGCTGATGACTTCGCGGCGGCGCTGGGCCTCCTCCATGTCAATGACGCCGGCGCGCATGTCGGCATCAATGGACATCTGCTTGCCGGGCATGGCATCAAGGGTAAAGCGGGCGCCCACTTCCGCCACGCGCTCGGCCCCTTTGGCAATGACCAGAAACTGCACGATGGTCAGGATAAGAAAGACCACGGCGCCCACCACAAAATTGCCGCCAAGGGCAAATTCGCCAAAGGTCTGGATGATTTCGCCGGCATCGGCATTGAGCAGGATGAGGCGGGTGGTGGTGATGTTCAGGCCCACGCGAAAAAGGGTGGTGAACAGCAGCATGGTGGGAAAGGAGGAAAATTCCAGCGGCGTCCGCACATACATGGTCATCATCATGATGGCGAAGGACAGGGCCATGTTGGCGCCGATGAGCGTATCCACCAGGGCGGTGGGCATGGGCATGATCATCAGGGCGATGACCGCCACCAGCAGGCCCACCAGGGCCAGGTCGCTGTGCCGTGTGGTCAGGGAAACAATGTTCCGCGCATCGGAAAGAAGACTCACGGCTGCCCACCCCCGGAGGCCAGATAGGCGTTGAGGGCATTGCGGGCCTCGCCGCTGCGCCCCATCTGCCACAGGGCGCGTGCCCGCAGCAGATGCAGGACGGCATGCCGGGAGGGCAGGTTGCCGCCGGCCAGGATGCGGTCCAGTTCCTCAAGGGCGCGCTCAGCCTCGCCGGATTCCAGACAGGCCACGGCAAGATAGCGCCGTGCCCAGGTATCGCCGGCATCCAGGGCCAGCAGGGCCTGCGCCAGCTTTTTGACGCGCCGGTACTGGCCCATGCGCACATACAGATAGCCCAGCACGTGCAGGGCGTTCTGCTGTTCGTCCGTGAGCACAGACGGGGTGTCCGCCATGCTAGCCTCCCACCATCAGGCCCATGTAGGCCTTGAGCAGTTCCGTATTGTCCAGCAGGGGCGCCAGCTCGTCCCGCACAAAGGCGCGCACAGCGGCCTTGTCACTGCCGCGAAGGGCCTCGAGGCTGCCGCGCAGCTCGGCCTGAAAGGTTTCCGGCTGCAAGAGGGAACCGTCACCGGTAACGGGGCAGAGCACCGCTTCCAGCTGACGTTCTGCCCGCCGGTTGTTGTAAAGTTCGTCCAGGCCGGCTTCCCGCGTGGCGCTGGATGCCAGCGGGCGGGCCTGGGGCAGATGGCTGGCCTGGCTGCCGGGGTCCAGAATGCGCTGGATGCCCAGGTTGGGATCAAGCAGATTGACGGGAGAGGATGGCATATCAGGCTCCCTGCAGAGTATTCATGGCCGTATCCAGTGTCTGGATGACCGCTTCCAGGGTGGCGGCAGTGACCTGCCGCTCTTCCAGACGGACCAGCAAGAGCAGGTTGTCGCCCTGCATGCCTGCCATGAGGGGAAAGGCGTGGCCGTGATGGTAGTGGCAGAAGGCCAGGGCGCGTTCTGGCAGGCCGCTGTCGTGCGGCGGACAGGGCCGGACCAGATAGACCAGCAGCTCGCCGGTCTGGCGGCGCTGCCGCTTTTCAAGGCACAGGCGGCCCATGCCGCTCACATCCAGCGCCACCATTCCCTGTGCCGAAAAGGACAGGCCCGGCAGGCCCATGCGCTTTCCCAGTTCGTTCAGTTCATGATCCAGCATTGCATTCTCCCTGTCTGGGCGGCAGCGGCTATGCCTGCGAGGCCAGCCAGGCGTCTTCGGCCGCAATGGCGGCATCCACGGCATCCTGCACGGCATCCAGCACCTTGGCTCGCCCTTCGTTGCCGTCAAAGAGCGTGGGCGAAAACGCGCGTGCGGTATTCAGCAGTTCTTGCAGAAAAAGCACCTTGTGCTCCACGCCCGTGGCGCCGGCCTCGTCGGCCAGGCGTTCGATGTGGCGTCCGCTGACAAAGCGTTCCTTGCGCAGGTCAAGAATCCTGCCCAGCAGGGCCATGTCATCCAGCGGGCACTGGTGCATGCCGTGCACCCTGTCCCAGCGCTCCAGCATGCGGGCGCAGAGGCTGCGGGCGCTCTGGAGCTGCCGCAGTTCCCCCAGGCCGGTATTGATGTATTCCAGGTGCCGCGTTTCCATGCTGGGCACATCGGCGGCCAGATCGCTGGCCAGCGCCTTGTAGAGAAAGTCCAGGGCCGCGTCAAAATCCTTGCCGTAATTTTTCTGGATATGGGCATAGAGGGTGTTGACATCGGTAAACTGACAGACGGCCTCCCGGTACAGCGAACGCAGGGAGGCCGCATCGCCCAGGTCCGGGAAGCCGCGGGCATTGAGGGCGCCGTTGATGCCGGCCCGTATGGCGGGGCCTTCCTGCTGCTCCAGTTCGCTCAGGGCTTCGTTCAGGGCCTTCAGGGTTTCCGGCGGCGTATCGCTGTCGCTGCCCAGCTGATCGCGGGCCTCGCACAGCGCTGCCCAGGCATCGGAAGGATCGGGAAAGAGCTGGCGCGCCTGGCGCAGCACCTGTTCCTTGTCTGCCCTGGCCTGAAGAAAGCTTTTCAGACGGTCCATCCGGGCGGTTTCGCCCGCTTCGCGCATCAGCTCCTGGTACTTCTTGACGCGCTCTTCCATGGCCTCGCTGATTTCGTCGCGTTCCTTGCGTTCCTCAAGCTCGAAATCGTCGGTGGTATCGGCGGCAAAGGTCAGTTCCTCGGCCGCGTCGGCCAGCAGCGACAGCGGAGACTCCACCACCGTGGCCGTACGGCCGAGCAGAGACCCCGTGAGCGGAGCAGCAGCTGCGCCTGCTCCAGAAGCAGGACTGTGCACGGCCTGCTGCTGGATGGAAAAATCGATGCTCATGGCAAATGTCTCCCGACCGGGCAAAAAGTTGTTGGCAACATGGTAGGCCATATGCCAGAATCATGCCATATGTTTCTGGTATCATGAGCCTGCCGTGACAGCAAGGCCGGAAGCCGGGAAGCGGGGGGCAGGGGAAGACCGCTGCCCGCAACGGCCTGTCCATGGAAACAAAGTTGTTGGCACATGCGGCGTGCAATGCCAACGATGTTTTCATCTTCATGAAATGACAGATGATTTTTCTGTGTTTTCAGCAAAATACCTGTCTGGCACGCTTTATGCTACATTAGAGAGCAACCACGCAACCCACAAAGGAGTTCCCCATGTCGTTTACTGAACAGGATATGAAGAAGCAGATGGAAGAGTTCGCCGCTCTCCGTGAAGAATTCTCCCGCCTGGAAAATCAGGAAAAAGCCATGCGCAAGCAGCTCGGTCTGCCGGAGCAGGGGCAGGAAAAGACGGATACGGCGTCGCTGTCGCCAGAACTGCGCCGGATGCTCGAAAACGCCGAGGCCGAAGCCCGCCGTGCCGGTGAAGCCCGCGCCGCTCAGGCTCGTGCCGCTGCCCGTCCGGCTGCTGGGGGCATTCCCGGAGGCGGGCGCCGGAACATTGTCCGCCTGTAGGCATGCGGGCAGCGCCGGTGCTGACGCTGTTATCCGGCTGACGTGTACCTTTTCATCATGACAGGGTAAGACGAGTAAAGGATTTCTCTATGAGTCAGGTCAATTTTTCCTCCACCTCCTCGGTTTCCCTGGGAGAGCTTGGTCCCACCACGAGCCTGCAGCTCATGTTTGCCCAGTTGCAGCTGGAACTGGCGGAAACCGCCAAGACCCAGGCCATGGACAAGATGGAGGCCATCTCCGAGGCCCAGGAGGAGCAGAAGTTCGTTTCTCAGCTGCTCAACGAGGCCCGGCAGTCCAAGGCTGACGCCAATTCGGGCATTTCCGCCGGCACGCAGAGCGAGACCTATTCCAACGGAACAACGGAAAAAAATACCAAGAACTGCACCCTGATGTCCAAGGAAATGGTGGACTATATGGATGCCCACGGTCTGGCCTACGACAAGACCGGCAATGACTACAACCATAGTTCGGATGAATGGGACGTGGCCATTACAGCCCTTGAGGGGCGCCTGGAAGAACTGGGCACCAATACCCAGCAGGAGATGGTCTATATTCAGGACTACATGGGCCAGTACAACTCCTACTTGCAGGGCGCCAATACCCAGATATCCAATGCCAACCAGACCCTTACCAGTCTGGCTCGCGGACAGTAGGACAGGCTTTACAAGGAATTGTGCATATGAATCAGGTCAATCTCAATACCACTTCCTCGGTTTCGCTTGGGGAACTTGGTCCCACCACCAGCCTGCAGCTCATGTTTGCCCAATTGCAGCTGGAACTGGCGGAAACGGCCAAGACCCAGGCCATGGGCAAGATGGAGGCCATCTCCGAGGCCCAGGACGAACAGCAGCTGGTCTCCCAGCTGCTCAACGAGGCCCGGCAGGCCCAGGCCGATGCCAAGGCCGGCGTGAACAGCAAACAGTCGTACACCTATACGTTTACGCGAGAAGACGGGAGCACGTATACGCAAACGGAAACAAGCACGGACAGCGCCATCCCCATGTCCCAGGAAATGGTGGACTATATGGATGCCCACGGCCTGGCCTATGACAAGTCCAATGGCGACCACCTCCAGCTTGCGGACGAATGGGACGTGGCCATCACCTCGCTGGAAAGCCGTCTGGAAGAACTGGGCACCAATACCCAGCAGGAGATGGTCTACATTCAGGACTACATGGGCCAGTACAACTCCTACTTGCAGGGCGCCAATACCCAGATATCCAATGCCAACCAGACCCTTACTAATCTGGCACGCGGACAATAGCGTCTGTAGGGAGGCGGTATGAGTCAGGTTACCTTTTCTTCCACCTCGTCGGTTTCCCTTGGAGAACTTGGTCCCACCACGAGCTTGCAGCTCATGTTTGCCCAGTTGCAGCTGGAACTGGCAGAAACCGCCAAGAGCCAGGCCATGGGCAAGATGGAGGCTATCTCCGAGGCCCAGGACGAACAGAAGCTGGTCTCCCAGCTGCTCAACGAGGCCCGGCAGGCCCAGGCCGATGCCAAGGCCGGCGTGGGCAACGATGCCGACAAGACGGCCACCTTCAATGTGCCCAAGAAGGATGCCGACGGGAATGTCATGGTTGATGACTCTGGCAACATCATCTATGAAACAAGCCGTACGGAAACCGTGCCCAAGGGAAACAACGCCACGTTCATGAGTCAGGAAATGGTGGATTACATGGAGCTGCACGGTCTGGCCATGGACCGGACAGCCAACAACTATTCGCACAGTGCGGACGAATGGGACGTGGCCATTACCTCGCTGGAAAGCCGTCTGGAAGAACTGGGCACCAATACCCAGCAGGAGATGGTCTATATCCAGGATTACATGGGCCAGTACAATTCCTACCTGCAGGGCGCCAATACCCAGATAGCCAACGCCAACCAGACTCTTACCAGTCTGGCCAGGGGCCAGTAGCCCGCGCGGCCCGCAGGGCAGGGACGGCATCATTCGTGTGTGGCGGTGCTTCGTGCAGTCCCCGCCCGCCACACGCAGTCCAACCTTTGAAGGAGCTTGTTATGACCCCCAATGTCGACCAGGAACAGGAAGTTCAGTCCGCCCTGAAGGAAATGGCCAAGGCGGCGGGACTTACGGAAGAAGAGTTTGCGACCATGCAGTCGGCCCTGGAAAAGGGCGCAACCCTTGCCGATGTCTTCAATATCAGCAAGGAGGCCATGGAATCCGCCTATGCCTATGCGTATAATCTGTACAATATGGGCAATTACAAGGATGCCGAAAGCATGTTCCGCGGTCTTTGTCTCTATGACGGCAATGATCCCCGCTACTGGATGGGGCTGGCCGGCTGCCTTCAGGCCCGCGAAGCCTATCAGCTGGCCATTGATACCTACGGCATGGCCGGGGCTGTCGGCGCCCTCAAGGACCCCACGCCCTTCTATCACGGCGGCCTGTGCTATCTGAAGCTGGGTGACGGCGAGAATGCGGCCAATTCCTTCCGCGCCGCCCTCGGCCTGGGCGACGAATCCATTCCCGCCCACAAGGCCTGCCATGACCGTATCCGCGCCCTGCTGGCAGCACTGGCCAAGGAGTAACCCTATGCCCACTTCCATTCAGAATACGCAGGGTTCACAGACCCTGGATTTTTCTGCCCTGACCCAGCTTGCCGCGCAGCAGTTGCAGACACAGGGCAAGGTCACGGTTCCCGGTTCGCAGGAAAGTGCCCGCAAGATGCTGGACAGCCTGATGGCTGCCACCGGAAACTCCCTGCCCGTGCTGGAGCAGCCCAGGCTGGGAGCCTCCAGCGGCACCAGCGGAAAAACGGGGGAGGGCAGCACGTTCGTGACAGGCGGCCTGACCATGGGAGGACTTTCACTGGAAACGCTGCTGGACGCCGTGGGCTTTGAGCAGCGCCGCACCGAGACCAAGGCGGGCATTGCCAGCCTGGAAGCCCATGCGCAGGAACGTGCCCAGGCCAACGAGGAAAAGCTCAAGTCCATCCAGGAACAGCTGGAAAAGGCCAAGAGCCAGAGTTTTCTGGACGGCCTGCTCAAGGCATTCAAGTATATCGGTCTGGCGCTGGCCGCCGTGGCTTCCGTGGCCATGATTGCTGCGGGCGCCGTGGGTGTGGCTGCCGGGGGGAGCGGCGTGGCGCTCATCGCGGTGGGGGTCGCCTCCATGGCGCTGCTGGCCAGCTCCATCACGGAGGAGGCCACAGGCGGCAAGGCGGGATTCAGTCCGGCCTTCATCATCGGCAAGATCATGGATGCCTGCGGGGCAAGCGAATCGGCCACCACCTGGACCAAGATGGCGGTGGACCTGCTGACCTCGGCGGCCCTCATTGCCCTCAGTTTCGGTACGGGCGCGGCCGGAACGGCCAGCAAGGCGGTGGGAACGGCAGTAAAGGCCGCTTCCAAGAGTGTGGAAACCTTTGAAAAGGCGGCTTCCATCACGGCCCGCGTGGCCACGGGGCTGGGCGGGGCCAATACCATTGCCCAGAGCGCCACAAGCATTGCCTCTGCCTCGAATCAGAAGGATATCAGCTTCCTGCAAGCCCAGCAGAAGCGGTTGCAGGCCATTCTTGAGCGAATCGCCATGGCCAATGATCTGGACATCGAACATCTCAAGGAAATGATGCAGCGCTCCGAACAGACGCTGCAAACCGTGTCCGACATTGTACAGGAAGGTGCCCAGACCAATGCCGCCATCCTCGCCGGCAATCCCGCCATGGCCTGATGACATAGACGCTGACCACGACCAGAAAGGAACGTGTCATGAGCATAGAGAACGTAACAGGCTATAATGCCACCCAGTATAACCTCTTGCTGGAACAGGCGCAGAGCCATGGCGTTTCCTCCGCCAAGGTGGAAGAGGCCATGCTCCAGGCCATCCAGGAGGGCAAGGACTTTTCCGCTGCCCTGAAGCATGTCGCCAATGCGCTGCCTGATCTGGCGGAACCCAAGACCTCCGCTGCCGTCAATCCCGACGACTGGGTGGCCCTGCCCAGTCCGGCGGCCCTGCTTGCCGGTGTCATCACGCAGGATGCCGCGGAGCAGCGGCGCATCAACCGCAGCCTCATCCAGTCGCAGGGCATGCAGATTGTGGGGCTGATGGAGCAGCAGGCCGACAAGATGGAAAAGGGCGCCATGCAGAAGTTTGCCTGCGCCGTGGCCGGCGCCGTGGTGAATATGGCTGCCGGGGCGGCCAGCATGGGCCTGGCCGCCACTGGTGTGGGCCGTTCGGATTCGGGCAAGCTGAACTTCAGGGCCGGTTCCAATGCGGATGCCCAGCTTACGGCAGCCGTGGCGCAGTCCATGAACACCATGATTTCCTCTGCCGGCAGCATAATCACCAGCGGCGGGGAATATGCCGAAGGGCTGCGCAATGCCGAGGCCAAGCGCTTGGAAGCCCAGCAGGAACAGATTCGCACCATGATGGAGCAGACCAAGCAGACCAACGACGCCATGAAGGACCTTGTGAGCAAGTCTCTGGACTTCATGAATGCCATGCAGGCCAACATGAATCAGACGCGCACAAAGATTCTTGGCTGAGAAAACCGGCAGGGCAAAAGCATTTGACGAGGCCGGCCGTTTTTGCATACCCTTGCTCCCAAACACGTTAGTTACCTGTGCAGGACAGACCATGGCTCTACTGGATGACAGGGCAAGCGCCCTTGCCGCAATGGCCCACTGGAAGACCCCCCGACCGGAAAAGGACGGATCCTACCGTTTTGCCCTGGAAAATGACCTGAGCGTGACCCTGCTTTCGCCGGATGGGCGCCGGTGCGTCCTGCGGGCGGAGCTGCTTTCCCTGCCGCCCGCAGGGCCGGACCGCGAGGAGCTGCTGCGCAGCGTTCTGCGCCAGCAGGCCGGCATCTGCGCTGTCCGGGCGTCGGTGGTGGCCCTGGAGCGGCCGGGAGACAGCCTGCTCACGTCCGGCACGTCCGGGGACTGCCTCATTCTCCAGTCGCTGCTGGAACTTGATGTGCCGCAACGGCAGTTTGACGAAGCCGTGCGGGACTTTCTCAATGATCTGTCATGGTGGAAGCGTGTCCTTCATGCCACCCCCGGGAAAGCCACGGGGGGGGAATCACCCTTTGCCATGCCGGACCGCTTTTTCGGAGGCGTCTATTGAAGTGCCGTGCGCTTGTGCTTTCTGCCCTGCTTCTGGTCTTCTGCTGCCTGCTGGCAACAGAAGGCCTTTGCGCGTCTTCCCGCGCATCGCTGCCCTTCCGGTCGGCCTTTTCCTACTATGCGGATAATGAAAATATCTGCACGGTGCTCTCGGCCTTTGCCCGTGCCGAGGGCTACGGCTCTGTTTGCAGCTCGGGGCTGAGCGGGCAGATGAGCGGGCGCTTTGAGCAGCTGATGCCACGAACCTTTCTGGATGGCATGCGTTCGGCCTTCGGGGTACGCTGGTATACCCAGGGACGCACCGTCACCTTCTGGCACGATGCCGAAAAAACCAGCGCCTTTCTTGCCCCCACCACCGTGTCCGCCGCTGAACTGCGGAACATGCTGCGCAGCGCGGGCATGATTTCGCCACAGCTGCCGGTGCATCTCATTCCTGCGCAGAATCTGCTGTCCGTCAGCGGACCGCCCATTTATGTGGACCAGCTCAAGGCCGCCATGGCGGCCTTTGAAGAGGCCCAGGGCAGCCGCATGGTCATGCGGGTCTTTCCCCTCAAGCATGCCTGGGCAGAGGATATGCAGGTCAGCAGTATGGATGCCACGGTGACCATCCCCGGTGTGGCCAGCATTCTGGCAGCCATGGCCGCGGGCAAATCCATGACCAGTTCCAAGGTTTCCGTCCTGCCGTCGGCACAGAGCGGCCTGCGCGGCAAAGGCCTGGCCGCCATGAGCACGGCCACGCCAGCCAAGGAAACGACGGGCACACCGGCAGAAGGCGATGCCGGACAGGGCGGAGCCACCCCTCCCGGCCCCAATATCATTGCCGACCCCCGCGTCAATGCCGTGGTGGTCACGGATGCCGAATTCCGCATGAGCTACTATTCCAAGGTCATTGCCGATCTGGACCGGCCCGTGGAACTGGTGGAAATTCATGCGGCCATTGTGGACATTGACAGCGATTTTTCCCGCGACTTCGGCGTCAACTGGTCCGGTACCGGCGCCTACGGCAAAAACTGGACGGGCGGCGGCAGCGGCGGCGGCGCATCGGGCAGCGGCATCTTTCCCATGGCAGGGGCATCCAGCGCGGCAGGTCTTTCCTATTCCACACTCTATACGCATGGTTCGGACTACTTTCTGGCGCGGGTCAGCGCACTGGAAGAGGACGGGCAGGCCCGCGTGCTGGGCAAGCCCTCTGTACTGACCATGGACAATGTGCAGGCTTCGCTGGAAAATACCAGCTCCTACTATGTGCCGGTGTCGGGCAACGAGTCTTCCGACCTGTTCAAGATCGACTCCGGCACCGTGCTGAAGGTTACGCCGCACATCATCCCCAGCGAGGTGCCGGGGCAGCCGGACAGCATCAAGCTCATGGTCAGCGTGCAGGATGACAGGGATGACGGCTCCGGCTCGTTTTCCGTGGACCCGCAGAACCTTTCGCCCATCAAACAGACAAAGATCAATACCCAGGCCATTGTGGGGGAAGGGCAGAGCCTGCTCATCGGCGGCCATTATTACGAAATCCAGAGTGATGCCGAATCCGGCATTCCCGGCCTGAAGAATATTCCCATTCTGGGCGGCCTGTTTGGTTCCACCGGCAAGAAGCATCAGCGTATGGAGCGGCTCATTCTCATTTCGCCGCGCATCGTACGCATGGATTCGCCCTCCAATGTGCCGGCCAGGGTGGATGATCCGCGTTTCAGCCGCACGCCCACGCAGACCGACTACGAGGACCGCCTGCCCCAGAAGCCCCCAGTGGGCGGCTGTGCCCGCCGGCGGGAGCTGGCGCCGGATGTACAGCCCGCTGTGCCACGCACGGTTCCCGCTCCGCTGGCTCCCACTACGACGCCGGCCGGCCAGATGCAGACCAGCGCCACGGTGCAGCCGGTGATTACCCCCGTGCGCAGTTCCACACCTGCCATGGCGGGGAATCCCGCGGTGATGCCTGTGCGCAGCCCTGCACTTCCGGCAGGAGGGCAGCAGTGACCGACGTCAGAGCCAGTGTTCTCTGTCTGTATGTCTTTTCTGGGCCGCATCTTGGGGCGCGCATTGATCTGCCCGCCGGAACCTGGGTAGTGGGGGCGGACGATGCCTGCGACATCATCCTCGCCGGCCTGGCTGCCCGGCATGCCGTGCTGGACGTGTCTGTGGCGGAGGACGGCGCGCCTGCCCTGGATGTTTCGGCCCTGGATGGTACCGTGCGCCTCGCGGATGCGCAGGAAGCGATTCAGGAAGGCTCCGTCAGACCCTCGGCGGGAACGGCATGGTACCTTGGTCAGGTCTGTCTGGCCTGGAACCGGCCGGGCATTCCCCAGCCGGTCCTGGTGCCGGAAATGGCCGTGGCGCCACAGGCGCCAGCTGCCCAGGCCCCGTCTGCCCCGGAGGCAGAGGCTCCCGCGCCGGCGTCTTCCGCCGTGCCGTCGGGCGACAGCAGCGTTGCCACTGCCAGCCCGCCGGTTCCGGCCGAGAACGGGAACGATGTTCTCATCCCCCTGCCAGAGGAGCCGTTGTCGCCGCCGCATCCTCCCCGTCCGCTGCGGCGGGCCGTGCTGCTGGGCCTGGTGGCTGCCGGTCTCATTGCGCTTTCGCTGGTGCTTACGCCGGCCGGGGCGGATCCGCAGCAATATCCGGCGCTGGTACAGGAATATCTGGAAAATGCCGGCATTCGCGGCCTTCAGGTCATGCCGCGCAGCCCGGGCGTGGAAGTGCGCGGCACGGTTGCCGATGAGGCTACCATGGTAAAACTGCGAAACATGGCACGCGGATTGCAAATACCTGTCTATCTGGAAGTGGCCGTGCAGGCGGATATGCTTCGCGCCGTGCGCAGCTCGCTGGGCATCCGTGGCTTTTATCCCGACGTGACTCTGTGGAACACCAAGGGGACCCCCCGCCTGCGGATAGCCGCCTACATGAAGGACGGCCTTCTGGAAACCGCCGCCTTTGCGGCGCTCAAGGATGAGGTCAGGGGACTGCCGGAAATGGACAGGCATATCGTGCATGAAGAGGACCTGGCTCCCGTGCTGGAAACGGCGCTGAAGCAGGCCGGCCTGTCTGCGGTGCGTGCCGTCTACCTGCCGGGGCGAGTGGATTTTACGGGGGATATCCGTCCGGAAGACAGCCGGAAGCTGGACGACATCCGCAAGGACGCCGGGGAACTGTTCGGCATCCAGCTGCACGGAACCTCGTCGGCATCGGGCGCGCTTGCTGCCGCCGAGCAGGCGCTGACGCCTTCCCGCGAGGCCCCCGCCGCGCCCGGCGAAGCACCCCGGCCCACGGCTTCCGGTACTGCCGATCCGCTGGGCGGGCTGCGGGTTACCGGGGTTACCATGTCCCCCATGCGCTTTGTCACCACGGCCGATGGCAGGCGTCTGTTCGAGGGGGCGGTGCTTCCTGGCGGCTGGACACTGGAAAGCATTGACACCAAGGTTCTCATGCTGCGCAATGGCAATCAGGTCGTCAGTCACAAATTGCGAGGTAAGTGATGGAAATGGAATCAGCGTTTGACATGTTGTCCGAGGATCCCTCCGGCCAGGGACTCAAAAGCATCCGGGAAGAGCTTTTTGCCATGCGCGCCCAGGTGAAGCAGGCCATGGATGCCGGCATGACGGCCGAGGAAATGGCCGTTGCCCGCCAGGTGATGACTGCCGTGGATAATGCCGACGCGGTGGCCGGCCGCGCGTATGATGTCCTGAACCGGTAGCCGTCGTACGGCGCTTGCCTTCAAAAATTTTTCCCACGCTTTGCCACAGGCAGAGCAGGGGACAGTCAGGAGCATAACATGAATATCGTAGGAAACTCGGGCGGCATCGACGTGGGGCAGCTTTTTCAGAATGCCACCAACGGACTGAGCAAGGACGGTGAAGCCCTGCAGACCATGATGAACGATATCAGCGCCTCCGGTGAAGTGGACCAGATGGACCTTCTGAACTTGCAGTTTGCCATGGGGCAGTACAATGCCAAGCTGGAGACCATTTCGTCGGTAACCAAGAGCATTCAGGACATGCTCAAGTCGCTCGCCCAGAGAACGGGCTAGCATGACGGATGTCTGCACGGGGTGGTAACACAGCTGCGGGCCGGCTTGCCGGCCTGAAAACAGGGAGAAAAACGCATGTTGACTGAACGGCAGATCGCCCGGTTGCTGGACCTGGCCAATCTGGCCTGCCAGAAAGGAATGATCGGTGAAGGCCGAAGCATCTTTCAGGCAGTGCTGGCCATCCGGCCGGGCTTTGCGCCAGCGCTGGTAGGGCTGGCTTTTTCCCATATTGTGGTGGATGATTTCGATGGCGCCCTGACCCTTCTGGACAAGGTGCTTGCCGCCAATGCCGCCGATGCGGATGCGCTGGCCATGCGCGGGCTTGCCTGCATGCTGGCCGGCCGCAGGGAAGAGGCAGAACAGGCCTTTGCCGGCATTCCCCAGGACTGCGCGGCGGCAGCCATGGCCCGGGCCGTCATGGAAGTGGCCTGATACTGACGGGCGGGCATCCGGCCAGAGGCTGAGCCATGATCGAGGTATCGGCACAGGGAGCAAGCAAGCTGCTGGAGGCACTGGAAAAACTGTCTGCCTGGGCTGGAGACATGCCGGGCAGCGGTCCTTCCGGTGCGCCTTCCCGCGAGCTTGTTCAGGCCTTTGAAGATGCCCTTGCCGCGTCCCCGGCGCCAGGAGGAGCCGCAGAAGCAGCAGGCGCCGGCGCGCCGGGAGCCGCGGATATGTCTCCGGCCGCTGCGGGTGACGTGCTGCCCGGGCCGGCTCAGGAGCTGCCGTCCCTGAACGGGCCGCAGGTCCCGGACACTCCGCAGACCGCTGCAAGCATGCCTGCGGCGGACGCGGATGACACGGTAGCGCGGCAGCACCATGTCTCGTCCGTGACGGAAGCAGGGGAGTCGCCCCAGGTCGCTGCCGGCGAAAAGGCGCCCCCCGCAGCGCAGGCGGCTTCCCGTGTGGAAGCGCCCCACCAAACCGATATGCTCAATGAGCTGGCCCGGCTGCTGGAGCAGACCTCCCAGCCGCATGCCGTCATCGGCCCGCAGGAGCTGTTTCGCGTGCAGTATCTTGTGGGCATGCTCAATGCTCAGGCCAAGGCGGGTGTCCAGACATCACAGCAGACGACGCAGGGCATGGAAAGCCTGCTGCGTCAGTCCGGCTGATATTTTGCATTTGTTGAGGTTGTCCATGCTGCGTCCCCTGCGTGTGCTGCTGTTGCTGCCCCTGCTTGTTCTGCTTGCCGGCTGCAAGGTGGAGATGTATTCGGGCCTGTCCGAAGACCAGGCCAACCAGATGCTGTCAACCCTGCTGCGCCGGGGCATCGGGGCGGAAAAGACGGCTGCCGGCAAAAATGGCTATACCCTGTCGGTGGATGACGATCAGCTGGTGCTTGCCTTGCAGGTGCTCAAGGAAAACAGCCTGCCGCGGGAATCCTTCAAGAATCTGGGGGAAGTCTTTGCCGGAGACGGCATGATATCGTCCGGCTCCGAGGTGCAGGCCCGCATGTCCTACGCGCTGTCGCAGGAGCTGGCCGATACCCTGTCACGCATTGACGGCGTTCTTACCGCGCGGGTGCATGTGGTGCTGGGTGTCAACGACAAGGTGAACAATATTACCATTGTGCCTTCGGCGGCGGTTTTTCTGCGCCATACGCCGGATTCGCCCGTAGTCAATCTGGTGCCCGAAATCCGGGAGCTGGTGGCCGGCGCCGTGGCCTCGCTCAAGTATGACAATGTGAGCGTCATGCTGGTTCCGGTGCGCGAAAGCGTCACCGTGCCGGATTCCCGGCCCGCGTCGCCGCTGCTGTCGCCCGGCGCGCATACGCCGGCGCTGCTCTTGCAGATGCTGGCCATGGCTGCGGGACTGCTGGCTCTTGGCGGGGGGGCATATGTGGCTGTCCGCCGCCTGCTGGCCCGCCGGCGCGCGGCGCAGGCCGCGCTGCCCGACAGTGCCCATACGGGTGACGACAGGCAGGGCACCGTCTGATGCACAAGGGCTTTTTTGCTGATACGCTGGCCCGCCGTCCCATGCTCTGGCAGGCCATGCTCCAGGCCGATCAACAGCCGCTGCGCCTTATTCCCGCAGACTGGGACAATGCGCTGGGCTACAGGGCGGACAGTCTGGGCGCCTGGCTGCTGCGGCGCCCGCTGCACAGCCTGCCGTCCGACACCTGCCCGGAAGACACGGAGCCTTCCCCCTTCTGGGACTATGACGAGGAATCACGGCGTCTGGCCCTGCTGGATGACGCGGCGCTGGCCGCGCTGGGCAACATGAGCGGCGTGGCACTGCATGCACCGGAAATTGCGGCCGTGCTGCTGCGGGATGAGGTGCTGGCCCTGCGCGAGGCCCTGGGGGAAGCGCTGTATCAGTATGCCCTGTACCGGGGGCGCTATGAGCTGGGGGCGGTGCGCCGTTTTTTCCTGTGGCGGGACAGGGGCCTTCCCCTGCCGGAACGCTGCCTGCTGCACGGGCATATGGCGCTCAGGCTGGTGGCTGACCTCTGGCCGCAGGCGCTTCTGCGGCGTGGCCTGCCGCATCTGCCTTCGCTGCCGGCGCAGGCGAGCCTGCCCGACCTTGGGGAAGAGGAGCGCCACGAGCTGTGGCGCAGCCTGAAAAAACTGCTGCTCAAGGAGGTGGCTCCGTCATGGGCACCCTGTTTCAGCTGACAGGCAACCATGTGCTGCCGGCACCCGGCGTTCGCGTGCTGCGGGCAGTGGACTACGCCAGTCTTGTCGAGGCCAACCGGCTGCTGGCCATGGCGGAGCAGCGGGCGGCTGCCATGGCCTCCGATGCGGAAAAGGCCTATGAAGAACGCCGGCGGCAGGGCTACGAGGACGGCCTCATGGAAGGCCGCATGGAGCAGTCGGAAAAAATGCTGGAAACGGCCATGCAGGCCGTGGAATATATTGAAGGCGTGGAAGGCAAGCTGGTGGATGTGGTGACCTCTGCCGTGCGCAAGATCATCGGCGAGCTGGACGACAGGGAATGCACGGTACGGGTGGTGCGCAATGCCCTGGCCGCCGTGCGCAGCCAGCAGCGGGTGCTCATCCGGGTTTCGCCCGATGACAAGGACAGCGTTCGCCAGGCCCTTGCGGCCATGATTTCCGCATCGCCCGGCGCAGCCACCTTTCTGGACGTGACGGCCGATCCCCGCATGAAGCCCGGAGACTGCATCCTGGAATGCGAACTGGGCGTGGTGGACGCCAGCCTGGAAACACAGCTCAAGGCCATCGAGCATGCCCTGCTGAGCAAGATCAGGGAGTCCTGACATGGCGTTTGAATACATCGGCGATCTGCTGGAAGAAGCCGTGCGCGATGTCAACCCCCTGGAGACACGGGGGCGCGTGGAACAGGTGGTGGGCACCATCATCCGGGCGGTGGTGCCCGGGGTCAAGGTGGGCGAGCTGTGCGTGCTGCGCAATCCCTGGGAAAACTGGAGCCTCAAGGCCGAGGTGGTGGGCTTTGTGAAGAATGTGGCCCTGCTGTCCCCCCTGGGCAATATGCAGGGCATTTCGCCGGCCACGGAGGTCATCCCCACGGGAGAAATCCTTTCCATTCCCGTGGGCTACGAGCTGCTGGGCCGGGTGGTGGACGGCCTGGGGCAGGCCATGGACGGCGGGCCGCCCATCAAGACGCGTACGCACTATCCCCTGGTGGCCGAGGCCCCCAATCCCATGACCCGCAAGGTCATCAGCCGGCCCATTTCGCTGGGGCTGCGTGTCATCGACGGGGTGCTGACCTGCGGCGAGGGGCAGCGCATGGGCATTTTTGCGGCTGCCGGCGGCGGCAAGTCCACGCTGCTGTCCAGCATTCTCAAGGGATGCACGGCGGATGTCTGCGTGCTGGCCCTCATCGGGGAGCGCGGACGCGAAGTCCGGGAATTCATCGAGCGCGACATCGGCCCGGAAGGGCGCAAAAAAGCGGTACTGGTGGTGTCCACGTCGGACCGCTCGTCCATGGAACGCCTCAAGGCTGCCTATACGGCAACGGCCATTGCCGAATATTTCCGCGATCAGGGGCGCAGCGTGCTGCTCATGATGGATTCCGTCACCCGCTTTGGCCGTGCCCAGCGCGAAATCGGCCTGGCCGCCGGCGAGCCGCCCACCCGACGGGGCTTTCCGCCCTCGGTCTTTTCCGAGCTGCCCAAGCTCATGGAACGGGCAGGCAATTCGGACAAGGGATCCATCACGGCCCTGTATACCGTGCTGGTGGAAGGGGACGACATGACCGAACCCATTGCGGACGAAACCCGCTCCATCCTTGACGGGCATATTGTGCTCTCGCGCAAGCTGGCTGCGGCCAATCACTATCCGGCCATCGATGTCCAGGCCAGTGTGAGCCGTGTCATGAATGCCGTGGTCAGCAAGGAACACAAGGCGGCAGCCCAGGCCCTGCGCAAAATTCTCGCCAAGTATGCGGAAGTGGAACTGCTGGTGCAGATTGGCGAATACAAGAAGGGGGCTGATCCCGAGGCGGATTTCGCGCTGGATCATATCCAGGCCGTCAACGGCTTTTTGCGGCAGGGGCTTGATGAAAAGAGCACCTTCGAGGAAACTCTGGCCGCACTGGAAAAGGTGGTGCGCTGAGACACTAGTGCTGCCGGGCGGCCTGTGGCACGGCACCGGGGGAGGGCAGGGTGGCCGTATCCACCTATCCATTGCAGGCGCTGCTTTCCGTGCGCCACTACCGCGAGGACGCTGCCCGAAACGCTCTGCGCGTGGCGGAACGCCTGCTGGTACAGGCGCGCGAGGACGTGGCCCGCTGCCAGGAAGAGCTGGAACGCTTCCAGCGCTGGCGTCCCGAGGAAGAGGAGCGACGCTATGCGCGCATCTGGGGAAAGCGCCTTTCTCCCGATGAACTGGCGGACTTCCGGGCCTCGCTGGCAGCGCTGGGCGAGGCCGAAGCGCAACGGGTGCAGGCCGTGACGGAAGCCCGGCAGGCCCTTGCCCGGCAGGAACAGGCGGTGGACCATGCCCGGCAGGCCGTGGCGCATGCCCGCCGGGAAGCTGCCAAGATAGAAAGCCATCGTGACATCTGGCAGGAGAGAGACAAAAAGGAAAGAGAGCGTCAGGAAGACCTGGAACTGGAAGAATTTGCCGTGCCGACCCCGGTCGGTGAGGATACGTAAACGCTCCGGTGGAACAGGGCAACAGGGGACCATGTGCCACCGCAGGCGGAAAGGAGGTGACTATGGGCATGGAGATCAGCTCTCGTCGCTTGCAGGAGGCCGATTCCCGCGTGCAATCCGGGCATGCCGCGCCGGAGCAGCATGTAGATGACGCGGACCGTGAACACTTTGACAGGGCCATGGAACGCCGAAATACGGGGGAACAGGGCAATCAGGGCGGTCAGGGCGACTCGGAGGGCGGAGACCGGCAGGCGTCGGGCAGCCCGTCGCCACAGGCACTTCTGGACAGTCTGTTTGGCAGCCGCATGCAGGGATTGCAGCCCCCGACCGTGCAGACGGATGCCGCCATGGCCCGGACAGGTGAGGTGGATGCCCTGGTGGAAAAGCTGGTGGAGCGCATTCTGGTCTCCGAGCCGGGCCGGGGTGCTCCCGAAGTGCGCCTGACGCTGGGGCAGGGCAGTCTTGCCGGGGCGGAACTGAGCCTTTCGCGCGCGCAGGACGGTCAGCTTTTCATTCGGCTTTCCTGCGCTGATGCCGCCTCATTTCAAACGGCTGTGGGCGCGCAGGATGCCCTGCGCCATGCGCTGGAACGCAATGGAGAAACCGTGCGGGTGGAAATTTCCCAGCAGACGGAAGGCGGGCAGGAAGGGGACGCCCGGCGGCAGTCCCGCGGCCGTCAGGAGTACATGCCCGACCAGCCGTGATCGCGTCGCTCCCGGCTCCGCCGGGACGCGCGCACCATGCGTGCGTTCTGCCGGACAACAGCCCATGCCGTGCGTCATGGGAAGGATATTTTGAAAAAGGTATGTCATGACTACGCCCATAGCTCCCCTTGCGCTGCCCACCCTTGCCCCGTTGCGGGCGCGCCTGCTCAATGCCCTGAGCAGCCGGGCACTGCCCTGCCAGGTGCTGCTGGATGCCGGTACGGAAACGCCGCCCGTCTGCCAGCTGTCCCTCAATGGCGTGGCAGCCGCGCAGACGCATGAAGCGCCCGCTGCGCCGGCGGCCAGCCTGTTTCTGCGCAGCGGCGAGGCCCTGTGGCGTCTGGACTGGTCGTCGCTGGAGGCCCTTGCCCTGCGCCCGGAACTGGACGCCTGGCGCTGTGCCCGTCCCGTGAATGCGCAGGACTTTGTCTTTCTGCCGCAGGAACTGTGCCTTGCCGTGCTGGAACGGCTGCTGACGCCGGCACTGGCGCAGCTGGAAGCCCTGCTGGGCTGTGAGGTCCGCTGCACGGCAGCGCCGTCGGCAGACATTGCCTGGCAGGGTGCGCTGCCCTTTGTGCTGCGTCTGCCCCAGGGGGAGACCATTTTCCTGCGCCTCTCCTGGGCTGATGATGCCGCAGCGCGCATGCTGCTGGAACAGCTGGAACAGCTGCCCCTGCATACCGTGCCGCCGCGCCCTGCTGAAAAAGTTGCCTGCCGGCTGGAAGCGGGCAGCATGCGCCTCAGCGTGGCGGAAGCGGCAGATCTGGGCGTGGGGGATGTCCTGCTGCCGGAAACCTGGGCAGGGGAAACGCCGCGCCTGCGGCTGCCCGGGGGCAGGGCCGTGGTCTGCCGTCGGGAGGACGGTCTGCTGACCATTCTGGGGCCGGATGCCGGCCAGGACGGCGAAGCGCATGCCCAACGAGAAAGCGAGGAAACCATGAGCGATGAACAGACAACGCCTCCGGTTCCGGAAACGACGGCACAGGACGCCGCAGCTGCCCCGCTGTGGGACACCACAGCCATCGGCAGCCTGGAACTGCCCGTCGTCTTTGAACTGGGCAGCCTGCACCTGCGCCTGGATGAACTGGCAGCCCTGACGCCGGGCTATACCTTTGCCCTGGGCGGCAGTGCGTCGTCGCCGCTGGTGGACATTCGCGTGGGCGACCGTGTGCTGGCCCGGGGGCGTCTGGTGGATGTGGGCGGCATGCCCGGCGTGCAGATCACCCGCATGCAGCCCGACGGAGCAGGGGAGCCGGGAGCGGCGCCCGCAGCGGAAGCGACGGACACGCCGGAGACGGCCCCCGCACAGCAGCCGGCGGATGCTCCGGCACAGGAGCCGCAGGAGGACGGGGATGGAACTGGCCGGGATTAATCCCCTCTATCTCATTGCCGGTCTGGCCCTGCTGGGGCTGGCGCCCTTTCTGCTCATGCTGGTCACCTCCTACGTCAAGATTGTGGTGGTCACCAGTCTGGTGCGCAACGCCCTTGGCGTGCAGCAGGTGCCGCCGGCCATGGTCATGAACGGGCTGGCCATCATCCTGACCATCTTCATCATGGCGCCCGTGGCCATGGATACCAAGGCCCTGCTGGAACAGCAGCGCTTCAGCGCCAATCCTGCGCCAACGGAGCTGATTCAGGCCGTGCAGGCCGTATCGCCCCCCCTGCGCCAGTTTTTGGAAAAAAACACCAGTCCGGCTATTCTGCAGGAATTCATGGGCACGGCGCAGCGCATCTGGCCAGAGCACCAGCGCCAGAGCATCACGCGCGACAATATGTTCATTCTCATCCCGGCCTTTACCATCACGGAGCTGACCAAGGCCTTTCAGGTGGGCTTTCTGCTGTATTTGCCTTTCGTGGCCATAGACCTTATCATTTCCAACATTCTGCTGGCCATGGGCATGATGATGGTATCACCCATGACCATTTCGCTGCCGTTCAAGCTGCTGCTTTTCGTGACGCTGGACGGCTGGCTGAAAATCAGTCAGGGGCTGCTGCTCAGCTATCAGTAACGGCCCCGGAGGTTCTATGGAAGTCAGCATAACGGAACAGGACGGTACCACCATCGTGGAACTGGCAGGGCGCATGGATGCCACAACCACAGCAGAGTTTGAAAATGCCACGCGCGCCCTGCTGGCAGAGGGAAAGACACGCCTGCTCATTGACATGGCCCGGCTGGAATACATCAGTTCCGCCGGCCTGCGGGGCATACTGGGCCTTGTGAAGGCCCTCAAGTCCGTGTCCGGCAAGGTCGCCTTCTGCTCCCTGCTGCCCATGACGGCGGAGGTGTTCCGCATTTCCGGTTTCAATGCCATACTGACTGTCTGCGGCAGCCGGCAGGAGGCCCTGGCGGCCCTGGCCGGCTGAGACCGCAAGGAGGTGCCCTGTGGCCCGGATTCTTCTGCCCGCCCATCTTTCGAGCTGTGCACCGGCCATGGATTTTTTACGCAGCCATCTTGCCGGCGATTACCAGAGTATTCTCGGCTTTGTGGAACTGGCCGTGGAAGAACTGCTGGTCAATGTGGTCAACTATGCCTACGCCGGAGAACGTCTGCCCCAGAGCGGGGAAGACGATCACTGGGGACAGCTGGAGCTGGGCTTTCGCCGGGTAAGCATGGACAGCGCCCCCTTTCTCTGCGTCTGGATCCGGGACTGGGGCAGGCCCTTTGATCCCTTTGTGGAATCCTCCGCACCCGATACCTCGCTGGGCGTGGACGAACGCCCCATCGGCGGGCTGGGGGTACATCTGGTCAAGAACGTTTCCGCCCACCACTGCTACAGCGGCGAGGACGGCACCAATACCATAGAACTCTACTTCAGCCTTGCCCCTGCCGCATGCTGACTCGTGCGGACCCGGCCCGCAGGTGTCGCCGCGGCTGGCTGCCGGTCATGCTGCTGGGGGCGCTGCTTTTGTGCGCCGGCTGTGGCGGGCGTTCGCCAAAGGCCAGAACGCCCCTGCCACCCCCGCCGCCGGCAGTTCTTGTGCCCGGAACGGGCATTCTTTCCCATGAATATGAGGAGCGGGAAGTGCTGCCCCGCATGGTGCGGGTTGCCTCGCTGCCGCACGGCGCTCCTGGCCGGCCGCGGCGTATCGTCGAGGCAGGGGCCGCAGCCCCGGAAGTAACACCGGACAGCGCCCCTGCGACGGTTTCAGACACGCGGGCCTCGGCCTTTGCCGCCGTGCGTGCCGCCCAGGAGGTCAATGCCGCTCCGGCGCCGGAGGAATGGCGCACGCTGGCCCGCGAGGCCGAGGAAATCTTCGGCCTGGACGCGGCGCTGGTTCTGGCAGTCATCCGGGCAGAATCCTCCTTCAATCATGAAGCCCAGTCTCCCGCCGGTGCCCAGGGCGCCATGCAGATCATGCCCGGCACGCAGGAGGAGCTGGGCCTCATCGATCCCTTTGATCCCCGCGCCAATGTCTATGCCGGTTCCGAGTATCTCATGCACCAGCTCCAGCGCTTCGGCAATGTGGAGCTGGCCCTGGCGGCCTATAATGCCGGTCCGGAAAGCGTGGAACGCTACGGAGGCATTCCTCCCTTTGCCGAAACACAGGAATTTGTGCGCCGAGTTCTGGCCTACTGGAAATGCAGCCTGCCGGCAGACGACAAGCGGACGCTGCCGCCTGCGCCTACGCCACGCTCCTAAGCCCACGCCCGCTATCTCGCCTGCGTCAAGGCTGCCGTTTGCTGTGCGGTGCGTTTGCCGGAAGCAGCCGTGGGGTGCCAGACAGCTTCCCCATTTTTCCGGCATCGCGTCGCATGCCACAAAGCAACCCGCCGCGAATATATGCCTGCGACATCCTGCCCCTGACGCTGCGCCCTGGCAGCGCAAGGGGTTTGGCACGAGTAACCGGCCAGAGGGGCGCATACTGCCGCCGCTTCCGGCCGGTTCAGTCCAGGAATTCCCGGGTCTCGGGGTGATGGCGGCAGCGCTGCATGGCCTGCCGCACCACGGATGGTGAAGGATTGGCGTAGCAATAGACACAACCGTGCGGGCAGGTTCCGTAAGCGCCGATATCCTTGCTGGGAAAGCAGCCGCAGGCCTGGCGCTGTCCGCTGTCCCGGCGGGGAGCAGGGGCGGGAACCATGCCGGGCAGCAGGCTTGCCTGCCTGCATGGCGACAGTTCCTGCTGGATGAGGGCATCCTGCGGGCAGAGACGGCGGATAAGGTCGGCATCAATGCAGGCGTTTTTGTGGATACCCATGTCCCGCAGATCAAGGGCTTCGGCACAGGTGGCCAGCGCCAGCCGGTGCGGCCAGCCGTTGTTCAGGTGAGCAATGCCGGCGGCCAGATGCCGCATTTCCGCTTCCGTGGGGGCGCGGTAGGCAGGATTCAGGCGATGCAGGCCCACGGTTGTCTTGCGGTACATGTCCACAAAGCTGAAGACGAGCTTTTCCGTCCAGGGGGAAAGCACCCGCCCCAGGCGGTCCAGCCGGTCCAGAAGGCATTCCGGCGTCAGGCCGCCTCCCACAATGAGAGGATCAACACGCCAGATGACGCGCTGCGGGCCAATGTGCTCCGCCAGACGCCGGAAGTCGTCCAGACGGCGGTGCAGGGCGGGCAGGTGGGGTTCCAGCCCCTCCTTCTCGTAGTCATTGAGGGTATACTGGACGTAGAATTGCCGTCCCGCGGCCGAAATTTCCGCAAAATGCGGCTGAAAGGGGGCGGGGTTCTTGCTCCAGAACACAAAAAGGCGGGTCCGCTCAAAGGAAATGCGGCGTTGCTGGCGGGGGTTGAAGGGATTGCGCCAGCGGCAGAAGCCTGCCCGCAAGCGCGCCATGAACCATGTGCCGTGAAAGGCGGGAATGTCCGTGGCCCGGCTGGCGGAAATGATGAGCGGGGCCAGTGTGGGCATGGTGTCGGGCTGTGCGATCATGCGGGCTTCCTGAGGGAGACGCGCCGGGCACGCAAGGGGCGGGCGGCGTTCTGTGGCAGACGATCACAACAGACGGACCATGGCACAGGCCCGGGCAGACAGGGCAGGCCCATGCCCGGTCGGGCGTTTACGGTGCCGCCTGATTCGTCATGCCCTCCAGCAGGATACGTCCGGTGCTTATCGTCTGCAATGGGGAATGGCGGGCAAGGTAACGCTCCAGCAGGTCCCGGTCACGCAGGGGGCAGACAGCCAGCAGGCGGCCCTGACGCAGCATGAAAAAGCCATCGCCGCCATTGGCCAGAAAACGTGTGAGCACCACGCGGTAGCGGGCCGCAGGGTCCAGCGGCCGAGACTCGCCACGGGCATTCACCAGCTCCACGGCGAGCAGGCGCTGTCCCGCAGGGCGGCTGACATCCGCCCGGTAGCGCATGCCCGCTACCTGGAGCAGCTGCGGCCCCTTTCCGCCGGGACCGGAAACGGCATGTTCCAGCGCCTCCCAAAGCGTGCTGCCCGTATATTCCCGGACATGCACCTGCCCCGCAAAGGGATGCAGGGCCAGCAGGTCCCCCTGCGAAAGCATGCCGGGCGGCAGGGCGGCACGCAGGCTGCCGCCATTGACCAGAGCCAGGGTGGTCCCCAGAGACCGGCCATATGCCAGAAAGGCATCCGCCGTCAGCAGACCGCTGAAGCAGTCGCCCCTGCGGCAGGCTTCCATGCCATCCGCCATGACAATACTGTGCTGTCCCACCCGCTGGGTACGATAGCGGTGCAGCTCGCGGGCCTGGCCACGCACCAGCCGTTCCACCTGCACATCCCGGGGCAGGGCGGGTGCCAGCTCTCGAAGTCCGCCGGTCCAGGCCACGGGAACCCCCGCCGCATCAAAGACAAGAGTCAGGTCCCCCAGGTAGCGGGCTGCCCGGCCTGCGGTAACCACCAGCACCGGCGCGCCGTCCAGGGCATGTTCCACAACGGGATACGGTCCGTCTTCCGCCCCGGGACCAAGCACGGCATGGCTGTGTCCTCCCACCACCACATCCACACCGACCACGCTGCGCGCCAGTTCCCTGTCCCGTTCCAGTCCCAGATGACTCAGCACCAGAATATGCCGGATGCCCTGTGCCCGCAGCGTGGTTACGCAGCGGCGCAGCGCTTCCACCGCAGGGAGAAAGCGGGTCTGCGGGCAGGCGGCGGCCTGTTCCCGCACCGTATCATTGGCCAGCCCGATGATGCCCACCCTGATGCCGCGTACACGCCGCACGCAGAAGGGGAGAATGCGGCTGCCGGCAAGCGGACAGCCCTGTGCCGGCACCAGATTGGCAGCCAGCACGGTAAGGGGCTGTGCCCGCAGAAATTGGGCCAGCGCGGCACAGCCCTCGTCAAATTCATGATTGCCCAGGGTCATGGCATCATAGGGCAGCAGACGATCCACTGCGGCAATGACGGGCCATTTGCCGACGCTGTAGAACAGCGTCCCCTGAAACTGGTCTCCGGCATCCAGGGCAAGCACATTGTCCTGACGCTGCCGAGCCGTCCTGATGGCCGCGGCAATGCGGCCCAGGCCGCCACGACAGCCTGTGGCATCAAGGCAGGCATTCATGCGGCTGTCCGTCCCTGCCAGATGGGCGTGCGTATCATTGACGTGCAGAATCCGCAGCTCCAGACCGGTCCCTTCCTGCCGCGGCTGGTCCTGCCCCTGCACAGGCAGGGCCACAAGCAGAACGCCGGCCAGCGCGCCGGCACACAGATGCAGGCAGCGCCGCCAGAGGGCATGACGGGCAGACACGGCAGATGCCTGAACAGGCATGGCGATCTCTCCATCACAGGTGTGCCCGGGCCAGCCGGTGCCTACGCGGCATGCGCCGGCCCGGACACGCCTGTTTTTGCTGTTTCAGACCTTCACATAATGACTGAGGCCCCGGTGCATGTCGCGTGCTTCCGGAGAAAAGAGGGCATCCAGCCCGGCCACATGGGAGGTCTTGAAACCGGCCAGGCCGGTATTCAGGCGCTGCATTTCAAGGTTGCCGCTATTGATGGCCACCTGATGAAAAATCTGCTGATCCACGCGGCTACGGTCGGCGTCCAGGGCCGGCACGGCGCCGCCGCTTTCGTGCATCTGCAGGGCCAGCGTCTTGCAGGCCACGTCCATCTGGCCGGTGCGGTCCTTGCCGCTCTTGCAGTTGAACAGGGGCATCATGCCCATGAAGTGCCCCAGCATGGCCAGACGGGCAGGCAGGCGGTAGGGGTCCTGACCGGACTGCCGGTATGTGCCGTGATGCCAGAGATCCAGAATCTGGTCACGCAGGGTACTCACCGTATCCCTGACCTGCTGGCTGATGGCAGGCTGTGCCAGAAAATTTCCCACCAGACCGCTCCTGTCGTCGGGGCCGAACAGCTGGCGCATGGCCTCTTCGTTATAGCGCTGCGAGGCGTGCCAGCCCAGCTGCATGAGGGAATGCTGTGCCCCGGCATTGACCCCGAAATTGAAGGTAAGCACCGTGGGATGCACGGTAACGGTCTTGGTGGTGCCGTTGCTGGTGACAATATCCACCTGACAGGTGCCGGCAGGCGTGCAGGCATCCTTCCAGGAAGCGCATTGCTCGGCAAGATAGGTGCGTTCCGAATGTCGCCCCCCCACTTCACGCAGTTTGTCCGGCGTGATCAGACTGGTGGAAAGCAGCGGCAGTTCGATGACATCGTCGGGACCAGCCTGTTCGGCGGCACGCAGCCGCTCCGGCGAGCTTTGCAGGGCTGCGGTAAAGATTTCCCTGGCCCGGGCGGCATTGGCCGCCAGGCGCGCCGCAGGGTCCTTTATCGTATAGGCGCTGTTGATGCCGTGGCGGATGCCGCAGAACAGTGGCTGCCCCATCACGTCCAGGGAGGTGCAGGCAAGATTGAGGGCATGGCGCTGCTGCCCCCGGTCTTCGCAGGACACGCCATTGATGCCGTCTGCCGCCATGGACGGGCCAATACTCCCAATATGCCGGGCGGGCGTGATGATGGAACGGGCGATGACGCTTTCGCCATGACTGCCAAAATACTGTATGGTCCGGTCAATGACTGGCCAGTTTCCCCTGTTGAGCACCTGCACATAGGCGGCCTTGATGGCCTTGGCCAGCTCTCCGGCCTTGAGATCGGGCAGAATGTCATGCAGCTTCCGGCCAAGCGTTTCGGGCAGTTTCACAAATTGTTCCAGCAGCTGGGGCGCAACCTGGTCGCCAGCTCCCACGCCCTGCATTTCCGGGGGGCTGGCCTTGGCGGCCTGCACGCTTGCCAGCAGCGCGGCAAGGGCCGCGCTTCTCTCCCCCAGCAGCCGGGCCTGCGGCGATGCCGCATCCGTCACCTGCTGCCGGGCGCGGGTAGTGTCCTGCTGATGCTGCGTGATGACCTGTTCATAGGCTTCATACATCTGGGTAAAGGCCATGCTCACGTTCTGGCCGGTAAAGGGATTGTTGGTCTGCTGCACAGCCAGCACGCTGACCATGTTGCGCAGCTGCGCCATGAGGTCCTCTACGCAGGCCCGCAGATTGTCCGTTCCTGTGGTTGCCATGAGGTCAAGGCGCATGCGCGAAAGTTCATTGTGAACCAGGATGTGTTCTTCCGCAGCATCCGCATGGCTCTGCCGCCCGAAGAAATCCCCTTCCAGCAGGTCTATGCTTCGCCCCACCAGATTGATGAAATCCTCCGGCCGGCCCTGGATGTGCCCCAGTTCCGCCAGGATTTCCTGGCGCAAGGCGCCGTTGGCGACAACGCTGTCCACATGCCGGCTCACAAGCAGGTCAAGGTTCCTTTCTGTGGCAGCCCGCAGGAGATTGGCCACCTGCCCGCCGGTAAAGGCCCGGCCCTTCAGGCTTTTGCTGCCGAGATACTGGTTGAAGAGCCTGGTGCCCAGGGCCTTGCCGCAATGGGCGCATACGCTGTCACGGATGATTCTGGCGGCCTTACTGCTGGCCTCGTTTTCCATGTGGCGCTGCCGGAGCTGCCAGAAGTGCGCCCGGGTGCCCGATGCAGTGAGTGTGCCGCTTTGCTGGTCAACACGCACAAAGCCATCCCGGACAAAGGCCAAGGATCTGAGGGATGACGTGGAAACGATGGCAGGCATAGGTCTTCCCTCCTAAAAGGTGATATAAAACGGCTGTTCATTTGCCATCAGCTCTTCGCCCAGGGTGAGGAAGCGTTTTTCCCAGAAGGCAAGCAGCAGGGCAAAGGACTGCAAAAAGGCCGTAAATTTTTCCATGCTGGCCTGTTCCGGCAGCCACATCTGCTGCAACAGCACCGTATTGCTTTCCGGGGCAAGGGTTATGGTGGCCCCCATGGTTTCCTGCCACATGAGATTGGCCGTCAGCAGCGCCCGCATTTCGCGCTGCGCCACTTCGCCGTCATCGCTCAGCATGCCCATGCTGCCAAAGGCGATAAAGGTTCCCTCCGCCTCGTCAAAACGAAGATGCACCACATGGTCATCTGCTGAAATCAGCAGGCAGGTATTATCGTCATCAAGCTGAAGCGTTTCCAGCTCTTCCTGGCGGGCAAATTCTTCCAGAAGGGCATTGGCGGTTTCGCGGCTTATCACGGTATCCTCCTTTGGGGCCTGTCGGATGGCTGCCCCGCGTGTGCGCACGGGACTATGATGTGCTGCGCCATGGGCAATGTGCCAATATTTTTGGCATACGCGACGGTATCTGTCAGGGAATCAGCAAGAAGAGTGCCAGAACAGCGTTGTCTTTATCCTGCCATGCCAGCGGATCGGGCACAGGGACTGCCGTCGCCTCCGCGTGGTGGACAAGCGGACAATGCGTAACACCGTGCCGGAGGCCCGGCAGCGCGCCTGGACAGTCGGCAGGCATATACCCAAAGCATAGCCGCTTTGGTCGCAGCCCGCAATGCGGGTAGCGCAGGCGTTATGGGATGGGCACGGTGCCGGCCGGACAGGGGGTCGTACCATGCAAAAAAGCTATGGTAGCGCATGCACAATAAGTATTTGCTCTGTCTGTTCAGGCGTCTATGCTGGGCACACGGTGAGGCCCCCCCCGGCGGGTTCCGTTCCTGCCAGACAATCACGGAGGTGTACATGCAGAAGACAGGTATTCGCTGGCAATGGCTGCTCGGCATGGTGCTGGGCAGTGTGCTTGCCCTGTCCGTTCAGGTCCGGCCGGCTGTGGCCGGTCCCTCCCAGAACACTCCAGCCAAGGAGGATAGTACCATGAATCTTGAACAGAAATGGGACAAGACCTTCCCGCAGAGCAGCCGCGTCACGCATGAGAAGGTAACGTTTCGGAACCGCTATGGCATTACGCTGGCGGCTGATCTTTATATTCCCGTGCAGGCTACGGGCAGAATGGCGGCCATTGCCGTCAGCGGCCCCTTTGGTGCTGTCAAGGAACAGGCCTCCGGCCTGTATGCCCAGACCATGGCCGAACGGGGCTTTGTAACCCTGGCCTTTGACCCGTCATTCACCGGGGAAAGCGGCGGAGAGCCGCGCCATGTGGCATCGCCGGACATCAATACGGAAGATTTTTGCGCAGCGGTGGATTATCTGACCACCCGCAGCGATGTGGACGCAGAGCGCATCGGCATCATCGGCATTTGCGGCTTCGGCGGCATGGGCCTCAATGCGGCCGCCATGGACACGCGCATCAAGGCAACGGTCACATCCACCATGTATGATATGAGCCGTGTTATTGCCAATGGCTACTTTGATGCCATGGATGCCGATGCGCGTTATGCATTGCGCACGCAGTTGAACGAACAGCGCACAAAGGATGCGCGCTCCGGCAGCATTGCATCTGCCGGTGGCCTGCCGGATACCCTCACCGGCAATGAGCCGCAGTTTGTGAAGGATTATTATGCCTATTACAAGACGGCGCGCGGCTATCATCCCCGCTGCCTCAACAGCGGCACGGGCTGGAACACCACATCGGCCCTGTCGTTCATGACCATGCCCCTGTTGCAGTATTCGTCCGAAATACGCCATGCGGTCCTGGTCATTCACGGCGAAAAGGCGCATTCCCGCTATTTCAGCGAGGATGCCTTCAAAAAACTGACCGGCGACAACAAGCAGTTGCTGATTATTCCCGGTGCAAGCCATGTGGACCTGTATGACAGGATGGACATCATTCCCTGGGATACCATGGAAACCTTTTTCCGAACCTATCTGAAGTAACGGCACGTCACGCAATGGCCTGAGGGCGAGAACGCTTTCAGGCCATTTATATGCTGGCACAGGGAAAGGTGTCACAATCACATGCGGTCTGCGCTGTCGCCCTGTCCGTGCAAACCGCTTAGCGTTGACTGCTTTCGCCTGGCTGCCCGCACGCTGCTTCCGTCGGGAAACGGACGGCCCTTGCGCATCTGTTTGTGGAGGCTGTAGGGGCGGGGGATGTTCCCGACCGTGCAGCCGCGCCCGTTTTTTGCCACCCGTGCCACAGGCCACGCGGGCAGGGCTGTCTGCTGCATTGTCTTTCCATGCGGATGGGAAACTGTCGCATGCGGGAGTGACAATGCTCCGTCCCGGCATTCTGCCAGCAGATGGACGCGACTCTGCCCGGATATGTCTTCTCCCGTGGTTGATATCGTCAGTAACGCAGAGGCGCGTACCCGCTATGGACTATATCCCCATCAAGCAGGGAAGGGGAGGCGTTCGCCCAGGTGCTCCACCCTTTACCGGATGAAACAAGGCCCTGGCGGCTTCCTTTCTGCCCTGGGTGAGCAGACTTTTCGAAGGAGGATACCGGCTCCCCTTGGTACAGAGGACTTCTGCGTCTCCATGGCATCGCCCAGACACGGAAAGAAAATGGCGGCAGGCCCTGCACGCACCCGCCGCCGGAGAAAGCATCTGCCCAAGCCGCAAAGAGGACCACGACGGCCAGGGAAGTTCAGCGGCTGTTGCCTGCTGGTTGCTGTTTCTGACCAGCAGAAACAGCGCGCCGTACTCCCCACAGGATGCCGCTACGGCCTCGAGCGTCGGCCGGCATGTCAGGCAAGATTTTCCAGAAGTTTTTTGGCTTCGCGCGCCCCAGGGGTATCGAGCGCAACAACATATTTTTTCCCTTTTTCATACGAAGCCTGCAATCTGTGTTGCCCATCCGCAATTTTGATATATGCGTCAGCGACACCATCAATAACAATGGGATCAAGGCTCTTTCCGGCATCGATATAGAGCTTGTATTTATCGACTTTGTCACGATTCACGGTTTCTTTCTGCTGCGGATCCCAATGCGCATAAAATTTTTGCATGTCTAGGGTTATCGTTGCTTGAGCTTGAGACATCATTGCGCCTCCTTGATAAAATAGCCGTTTTCGAGACGATGTCATGCGGCAGCCCCCATGGCAGCAGGGCATTTCTCCCGCCTCACAAATTCCACAGGGGCAGTGGCACCATCCTTTTTTGCGCAGATATGCCCTCTGCATCACGGGTATCTGTTTCCGTTACGAACAGCTTTGTCCGTATCCTGATAAGGCAATGTACCTTTCTCCCGGGGATTTTTCAAGACTTCTGCAGTGGATATTGTGGTATTTTCATAGTGGAGACATTCATTTTTCCAGGTATTACCAGCCAATCTTTCTGAGTGCGGCACAGATTATTGTTTTTTTCATGGCGTGGTATGCGTGGTGTGCTTCCCGATACCGCATCTGTATACGAATCCATACCGCGCCATGGCACTGCCGGTAAAAACTGCCGGAGTTGTCGGTAAGGTGGCAGCAACTAATGAACATACCATGCGATACGCCAGCGAGACCAGATCCCCCCCACCATAAACCAGCCACTACCGGGACTGCGAGACCATGAACCGAGCGCTGGCGCACATCCTCAACGTGTGGCAGCTCAAACGCCCGAAAGAGAAAACGAAATCCGTGCCGTATCGGTGCGACAAGGAGAAAATCTGCACGAGGCTCAACTGCCGGCCGGTTCGGGAGGTAAGGCATAACGGAATGCCTCAGCTTGTACGAGCACTGCGTGGTTCTGGGATACAGCATGGCAACTGTACCGCTGGACAAGGCCGGAGCACGCAGCTGCGAAAAAAAAACGGCAGCGGCGGTTGCATCCGCCCGGTGAGCTAAGCACTCCGAGTGTCGAGTGACGCGTCAAATGCTTCGAAGGAATACCCATTGGAGGCATTGGATTGTGCACGTGGTGCGGTGTTCCGAAGCTGAAAAAACTGCACAAAAGCGTCTGCGTAGACTTTTTCTTCCAGCGAAGGCTTTGTCCCATAAAAAAGTTTCCCGACCGGATTCTCTCGTTGCGTCCCACTTTTTCTGATAGCTAGAACAAAGGCCGGATCATACAATGCCGCATTGACAGAACGCGCAAAGGTTCCAGCGCATCCAGCTGAAGGATTCCGACTTGCAGAATAGTCTCGTTGCAAACCGGGAATGCGTCGTCTTCACGCTGCAAAACGCAGTGCCCCGTTGCGGGTAAAGGGTGATGTAGCGAGCGCTTTTCCATGTGCCACGTTTGCTCGGGCAGGACAATTTTCAGGCCGTCCCTGGACAAGGGGAAAAAGAGATAACGGACCTGGCTGTTAATACTTGCCGCCAGCAACGAACTGTGCCGAGACTAGTTTTGTCATAGTGCCCTTGTAGGAATATCCTTCCTGCAAGGGCACCGTTATTCTGCCATCCTTAATAGAAACGGCTTTATCAGTCGTGTCAATTGACTATTTCCAGCAGATGGCTGGCCTCGACAGATACTGGTGTACGTAAAGCCTGTATACTCTTCACGCCCATTTCATGGCATGCTGTTAGCCTATGCCTTCCATCTGCAGTCCTGATGTAAGGTATCCCATTTTGATCCGTTTCGTCAGATAACCCGTCGATAATGATCGGCTTAAGGGTTTCTCCATGTGCTATTTTATGTCTATAGAATGCGACTTTATCAGAAGATATATTTTCTTGTTTTTGATGTGGATCCCAATGCTCATAGAGCTTATTTACATCGAAAGATATCAACTCGTTAATCTGCGACATCTGCAATCTCCCATTAAAAATAGCCGTTCTCTATACGACGTGTTGTCACATGAATTACAGGTTCATAAAGGCTTCCTTTTTGGGAAAGAAGCTGTACGGCAGACAAGGCGATTTCTTTATTTCGGGCGGATATTGATTTTTCATCAATATCGATGGGCATAGTAGCAATGGCATTTCCTGAGGTCATATACAGGGATACGGTATACCATCCGGCATTTTTAAGTCTATCTTCGATTGTTTTAATAGCTTTTTCAAATGAAGCATCTTTTTTCGTCCATGTATCAATATCGATTTTCCCGGCTGCAAGATCATCTGTCAGCGCAGCCTGAATCGTTTTCATATTCATTAGATTTTTATAGTCAATAAGTGCCGCGCCATATTTTGCTTCATTTTTAATATCATCTATGCTTTCAATGAATTTATAATATATTATTGTACTTGTTACGGCCTCAGATCCAAAAGTATCATCACTCTTGATGCTCATAGATGATGCGTAAAGGAAGCCATACAAACCTGGGCTCATCCGGTTCATGGAAAAAGACAAGGACCCGGCAGCGGTAGAAGATGATTTTGCGGCTTCTGCCACGGCATTAACAACGTCAACATACGCGGCGATGGCATCGGGACTTGTGGCTGGCTGCTTCACATTAGGATCCATCGCCTTGCCAGCAGCCTTGATTACAGAAGTAACGACGCTAGCTATTTTATCAAGGCTAAACTCACTCGTATACTCTGTTTTTATATCAAAACCATAATATATTTCCCGCGAATCATTTATTTTTGCTTCGGAAAGATGAGAATTTATCGTATCTGAAAAAAATTTCTTGTGAGCCTTATCTTGTTTTTTTACAAGATTTTCGAGTTCGTCGATTTGACTTTTGGCCTTTGCTGTCTTCTGCATGACAGCTTGGACGGAAGGAGATTGGCACGACATACATTCCTCCTGATTTGGACAATGCTGTAGGTTTGCATTAAATATTTATTTTTTTATATAAATAATAATTTTTTATTGCCATAGCAACATATTTATAAAAAATATTTATTAATAAATTCAAATAGATAGATATTTTTTCCAGTATTGCCAGCATTTCCTGACATGCGAAAAGCTGCATAAGAGCAGAGGCATGTCTATGCTGTCCCCTTCCTTGCCCGTTTGCCAACGTGAAGGCCGCCTCTACAGGACGGCCACCACGGCAAGTGCACACCATCCTCAAATCCGGTCTGCCACCATCAGGCCGATCGCCAGTCCGGCAGGGCAGTGGCGTGGCGGGCGAAGACCTGCGCCTGGGAACCGTTCTGCTTGCCGTCTGCGCGGGTGGTGGGCTGGCGCTGGCTCTAGTTTGGAACATCGCCAACCGACGGCACCTGCTGCGCTTGCAGGAGGCACTACAAGGGGAGCGTTACTATTTACAGCGGGAAGCTGGGCCTACACTTTGACGTAACACAGCGAAGATAAAGGAATTTTTTGCGCAAAGACTACCAAAACGAAAACGCGCGAACGTATGCAAAAATGATGCACGTTCGCGCGTTTTCTACGTGTTTATTGGCAGCTGACAAACAGCTTTCTATCAGTCTTCCCGATCACTCCAGAGAACCTGGACAATAATGCAGAAAGTGTTGCGCTGCTGATCGCGGATGTCCAGCAGATATGCCGGATTGGCACTATTCGGGAAGACCTTGCCGGGCAGTATGTGCTGCCCGCTGCAGTGCCCCAGCTGAAAGGGCTGGCCCCGCCCGCGCAACGTCCCGCGGAAACTGCCCCTTGCATGCCAAAATCTTGGTCATGTGTACTGCGCTGGAGCGGTCTCTACCCCATGCCTATGCCATCATCTGCCGCCAGACCTCTCGCCTGCCTGCGCACAGCCAGCCGCGCCCAGTGACAGCCTGTGTGATACCCTGGTGCGCCAGCAGGAACGGGAAAAGAAGGAGGAAAATCATGCCTGATAGCCCTTGCGCATGGCGGACTATTTTGCCACTATGCGCGCTTCGGAAAACGGTCTGGCGTCCCTGCGGCATCTGGACGAAACCAGGCTGTCCGCACCGTGCGCGCCTTGTGCGCCTCATCGGCCTGCCGGCCTTCCTGAAACTGGTGGAGGACTTCGGCGGCTTGCCCCTGCGCCTGCCCGTGGCGCACGGAAACTGAGGCAGGCCCTGCTGGAGGACCTGGCCCGGCGTATTGGCCAGGCACGCCGCTGCAATGCCGCCTTATGTGACCAATTGCAAACCGGCCCTGCTGGCTAACCGTCAGCGCCCTGTCGGAACGTGCGGATTACTTTCAAAAAGCCGCCGCCGGGAAGGGAAGCATCGCATCAGAGGAAGACCTGCTGTAACCTGCACAAGCGTCCCGCGCACTGCAGGACGTTCTTTTTTGCCGATTTTCGCTAGCCTCACCTGAAACTTTCTGGAGGAGAATATGAAAAAATTTTTCCTGACCCTGTCCCTGGTAATGTGCTGGACAGTGACAGCCTTTGCTGCTGGGCAAATCAACGGCCTGACCATGGACAATATTGAAGACACACTTGACTACCATAATAGGCTTAACCTGGGAGACTGGCTCCCGCATATTGTCGAACAGAAGCCTACCTCCACAATGTTTACACTTAGCAAAACCGTAACGTTTGTTGCAGAATATGAATACGAATCTGAAAAAATTACCAAGATACAGTTTTTTGTCAAAGGTGATGAGCGCATTTCCAGCAAAGAAGGACGACTGGCACAATACATCAATGATATATCGTCCAGCGCACTGACAGCGGCTGGACTGTGCATCCCGAAGTTTGACCGGGATAAAAATATGGTACAGCAATTTCAAAAAACAATCAGTTTTGAAAATACGGCATTACGTGATGGCCAAAAATGCGTATTCACAGCCCAAGGATACCAGTTCACGGCCGTGATCATTGACGGCGTGTACACCATTTGGGCCGAAAAAAAGTAGCGGGAGCACCGCACGGCATACCGGCAGGGCGGCCTTCGGGCCGCCTTTTTTGCGACAGTTTCCCTGATAAACTGCCCATAGACGCGCGAAAAACGCCTTTGCTACGCTGAACCGCTGAACACCTTCAACCGTTTTTGCAACCCCGTGTCGCCCCAGAGTAGCGACGCGGGGACTTGCTTTTTTCAGGGCCGCCCCCCCCAAGGAGACCAACATACTCAAAGAAAGTTCCTTGATGCAGGCCTTTCGCTTCCGCATGGATGCGGAGGGTGGAGCAAGCTGTACTAACGCCCTGCGACCCCGGCGGCCCCACTAGGTACGGTGTGGCTCTGCATTTCGACCGGTGAAGCATTCCAGACAAGGATGCGATGTGGACGCCCGCGACATGCTGCTGGAGGAAGGTGGCTCTCTGACCATCTGCCGCAACACCTAAAAATTGGCTTAGCCACCATTGTGGCCATCCGCTTCCTGAAAACGGACTGGATCACGCGCCTGCGCATGCCGATTCTGCATACTCCAAACGACAGTCGGACTTAAAAAGACGGGAGAAATCCCGCCTTGATTTTCACTTTTCTGCTGCTAATACACGCGCAAATTGCTGCCAATAGCGCCGCAAACTTATTCAAACGGCAACCGGACTAACGAAAAAAGGCGGGAGAAATCCCGCCTTGACTTTCGCTTTTCTGCTGCCAATACGCGCGCAAATTGCTGCCAATAGCGCCGCAAACTTATTGACAGCTCACACCAAAATCTGTGGGGCATCTGGTGGGGCAGATTTGCCCCATAACGAAAAAGCCCTCACGATTTCTCGCAAGGGCTTGATTTCTTTTGGCGTCCCCAAGGGGATTTGAACCCCTGTCGACGGCGTGAAAGGCCGTTGTCCTGGGCCGGCTAGACGATGGGGACGCTCAGCTCGACGAAGAGATATCTACGGGAAACCTCGCGCCGTGTCAACAGAAAATCCGTAGAGACAGAAAAAATTCCTCATCAGCCATAAGCGGCGTTACACGCCGCCGCGTCAGCAGGCTTTGCCACTCATTTTTGCCAGCAGGCAGATAAGGCTCTGGGTGCCCAGCTTGCCGCACCCCTGGGCCTGGAGCAGGCGGTAGCATTCCTCGGCACGCTCTGTTCCGGGCAGAACAAGCCCCATGCGGCGGCATTCCTCAAGGCAGAGGCCAAGGTCCTTCACAAAATGGTCCACAAAGAAGCCAGGCGCAAAATCCTCCGTGAGGATACGGCGTCCCAGGGTATTCATGGCCGTGCTGCCGGCAGCGCCCGGAACCACCAGCTCCAGCCATTGGTCCACCGCCAGACCGGCTTCACGGGCATAGAGGAGAGATTCGCAGACGCTGAACATGACCCCGGCCACGGCAATCTGATTAGCCAGCTTGGCCTGTTGTCCCTTGCCGGCCTCGCCGCAGTGCATGAGAGACGTTCCCATAACGGAAAGGCAGGGGCGAATGCGTTCAAAGGCAGCGGCATCCCCCCCCACAAAGATGGACAGACGGGCTTCGCGTGCGCCGATGTCGCCGCCGGTGACAGGGGCATCCAGGGCAAAGCATCCCTTGCGGGCAGCCTCTTCCGCCATGCGCCGGGCAAGCGCCGGGCTGGATGTGGTCATGTCGCAGAGAATCCCCCCCTCGGCCAGGCCGGCCAGAGCGCCCTGTTCTCCCAGCATCACGTCTTCCACATCAGCGGGATAGCCCACGATGGAAAAGACCACATCGGCATGCCGGGCCACCTCCAGCGGGCTGTCAGCCCAGCGGGCACCGGCATGCAGCAGCGCCTCGGCCTTGGACCGCGTGCGGCTGTAGACCGTCAGCGGAAATCCCGCCGCGAGAATATGCCCGGCCATGGAATGCCCCATGACGCCCGTTCCAATCCAGCCGACACGCAATGTCTTGCTCATACCGTTCTCCTTTCTTTCTGCCAGAGCGGTTCTGCCGTGGCAGCGTGCGGGAAAATCCCCGGGTTTGCGTTGTATTTTCTATGCCCTGTGCAGACTTACTTGGCAAGTATCTGCTGCAGCAGGCGACGCCGGTTGACGGCCTTGCCTTCACGCACTTTCCGGGTCTGACTGGTGAAGATGGCCATGTTGCGGCGCATATTGGCATTGAAAATGTCATTGCCCACAAAGTCCTTGCCCAGCTGCTGCATGCATTCGTCAAACAGGGCAGGGTCAATATCCGCAGCCTCTTCCAGCTTGCTGTGATAGAAGGAAAGCGAGCGCTCAATGGCCACGCCGTATTCGTCGCGGGCATTGCTGGTCTTGTTGATCAGGTCCTGCAGGCGTGTCCTGACCTTGCCGGTGGCCTTCTTGAGGTCATCCCGCATGAGGGGCAGCTGATTTTCCATGGACTTCTGGCGGCTGGAATAATTCCGGATGGTTTCGATGATATACAGACCAGAGCGCAGCAGCGAAAGGGCCTCAAGCTGCTTCTGGCGCTCCTGCATGATATTGTTTTCCTTGATGGTATCACGCAGGGCCAGCAGATTTTTCCTGACGCCGTCATTGGGCGCCTGGGCCAGCATGCTATCCAGCTCCTCCAGGGGGTTACGGCCGGCCTTCTGGTCCTGGCGGACACCTTCGCCGGCTTTCTGCCATTCAGCCAGCAGGGTATCAGGACGGTGCCCGCCCGGCGTATTGATGCCGGAAATGACGGGCCGAAACCCCAGGTCCCGCGCATGCGCAGGCCCGTCCTGCATGAAGAAGGGATATTCCTCCCGACGCCCTGGCATGATTTCCGCCTCGCCGGACAGATAGGATCCGCCCTTGCGCACAAAGCCGCCAGCTGAGCCGTGCAGACGGCCGGCAATGGAAAAGCGGAACGCATCCAGCACCATTTCCGCCACATTGCCTGCCGTATCATACAGGCCCAGCGGATTGGGCTTGCGGGAACCGATGCGGGCGGCGCGTTCCTCGATGCGGCTGGCGCCTTCTGGCCGGTAGACAGCATAGTCGGCATAGGACGCACCGGCCGGGAGAGGGAAAAAATCCTCCTGACTGAGCTGCTGCGCACCGGCCATCTGCCCCCCGCGGGCCGCGTATTCCCATTCCGTTTCCGTGGGCAGACGCACAAAGCCCACGTTTTTGTTGTCATTGCTGAAGTGTGGCAGGCTGTCGGGCGCATTCTTGAGCAGCCAGTCCGTATAGCGCTGCGTAAAGGCCACGGCGTCATACCAGCTGATGTCGGTCACGGGGCGAGCGTCATCCTTGCGCAGATGCGCGGTATCCGGCGGCGTATCATCCATGACAGCACGATACTGCAACTGCGAAACTTCGTATTTGGCCACAAGATAAAAGTAGTGATTGCCCTTGGGCATACGATTTTTCCAGGCAGCAGGCAGGTCTTCGCTGGAAAAGGGACCGGACAGGGCCGCATTGTAGCGCCGGTCGTAGAAGGCGCGTTCCATATTGCTGCTGTCATCGCGGCCGGGACGCATGGGCATGTCCCAGAGCAGCCCCCTGGCCAGGACAGCCACCAGCTTGAAGGCCATGGTCACTCCGCCAGGCATGGGCAGAATGATGTCGTCAGCGTCTGGATGGGGATTGGTGGCGGCTTCCAGGGAAACACTGTCCTTGGGCACAAGGGCAGCCTGGGCATCGCCGGGCAGGGCATACAGGCTCAGCAGCAGGGCAAGCCCGGCCAGCCAAAGAGAGGCCATGGGGCGAAAAAACTCAGATTTCACGGATAACCTCCGAAGGTTCGATGCGACTGGCCCGCAGGGCCGGCCCCAGGGCGGCCACCAGGGACAGGGCGCAGACCAGGCCCAGAGCCAGGGCATAGTGTTCGGGCAGCAGGCGGCAGATACTCTCCATTCCGGCCAGCGATGAGGCGAACAGGACGTCAATGCCCCGGGCCGTTGCCGCATACAGTCCGCAGGCAACCGCCGTACCCAGCAGCGCCGTTGCCAGGCTCTGGGTCAGGGGAAAGAGCAGCAGGGAACCGGTGCTGAAGCCGGTGAGGCGCAGCAGGCCCAGCAGGCGTTCCTTGCGTTTGACAGCCGCCAGCATGCTGCTGGTGGTAGACGCCAGAAAGCCCACGGCCGCCGCGCTGCCGATGAGGGTAAAAATCAGATTCAGCGAAAAGGAAAGGCTCTGTATCTGTTCGATGCTCTCGGCCTGGGTATACACGTCAATATGCTGTGCCGCAAAGGCATCGCGCAGCCGCATGACATCCTCCAGCGTCCGGGCATAGAGGCGGAAGCCGGCGTAGGTACGCGGCGCCTCCGGGCGGTCCTCGCCGGTCCAGCCGCGTTCATCGCCCAGCAGGGGAACCGCACGGCCGTCACGAAAATCCTCCGCCCCCTCCACCAGCGGCAGGGGGGCATAGGCCAGGGGGCGCTGTTCCGCTGCCACAGGCAGTATGCCAACAACACGCAGGGGAAGATGCGCCCGCTGCACGCTGCCGGCAAACCGCCGCTCCACACGACCGTCCAGCGTATCCCCTACGGCAACGCCCAGCCGCTCCGCCACCGGAGCGGAAAGCACACAGCCGCTCCACAGCACGTGCGCCCCGGCCACCGAGGTCTGTCCGCTGTCCATGGCCAGGGCGGGCACAGGCACGCCATAGCGCAACAGCAGGGGGTCTCCGGCGGCCGTCGGCTCCAGGGATACGGTGCAGCGCTGCCCGCCTTCCGTCACCAGATCAAGGGTGGCGGCAATGGCACGGGTGCGCGGCAGCACAAAGGCCACGGCCGGATGGCGGGAAAGCTGCTCCAGATAGTCCCGGGTGTAGTGCCCGCTGCCCACGGGCGAAATTTCCAGGGTCTGCGGCGCCCGTTCCAAACGCTCCGTCAGGGTGCTGACAACCCCGTACTTGACCCCGAAAAGGATCAGCAGCGGCGTCAGCACAGCGGCCAGCGCCAGCACGGCACACAGGGAAAGCAGGCGTTCATGCAGGTAGTCGCCAAGGGCCAGCCGTATAATTTGCAAGGCAAGACGCATCAGGCCACCTCCCTGCGATGCAGGATGCGCGAACAGGCGGCCGCCCCGGACGCAGGCGCATCTTCCGGACAAACCGGGACCAGCCGGAAGCCGGCCTCCAGCGCCATGTCCTGCGCATGGGTGACCATGATGACCGTGACGCCCTGCTGCCGGGCCAGATCGGCCATGAGATGCAGCACCAGCCGGGCATGACGGGGGTCCAGCGCCGCCGTGGGTTCATCGGCCAGCAGGATGGAAGGGCCATTGGCCAGGGCGCGGGCAATGGCCACCCGCTGCCGTTCTCCCACGGAAAGGGTGGCCGGACACTGCCGCAGCAGACGGCCGATGCCCAGACGCTCCACCACATCCCGTATGCGGGGCAGAAAGGAGGCCACATCGCCCAGCGCCTGGCAGGGCAGCAGGATATTGTCCCTGGCTGTCAGAAAGGGCAGAAGCCCCCCCACCTGGAGCACATAGCCCAGGTGATGCAGACGCAGATCGGCCAGCAGATCCGTGCGACGTTCGCGCCACAGCTGCAAGATGTTGAAAAGACTTCCTCCGGCCTGCGGCCGGAAGAGAAAACGATCGCCGCTGTCGGGACGCAGGATGCCGGCCAGCAGGTCCAGGGCCGTGCTTTTGCCGCAGCCGCTGGGACCGACCAGGGCCAGCAGGTCCCCCCGCGCCACATCCAGGGCTTCCAGCACAAGCCGGAAGCCGTCGTTGCCGGGGCGGACCTTTTCCACATTGCGCAAGGAATAGAGCAGGGTATCGGCCATGTTGTTCCTGAAGGCCGCGTATGACGCGGGCCTCTGGCTAAGGGACGCCCGGCACGGTCCGTGCCGGAAGACAGCAGCGGGGCGGAAGCAGCGGCTGCAGGCAGCGGGCCTCCGCCCCGCTCATGACAATAGGCTTGACGGGAGATCAGGGCAGCATGTTCAGGGGAACGCGGTACACCCAGTCGCCGGCATTGGCCTGCCCGAAACTTTCCCAGTTGGCGCGATCCCTGTCGTATTCCTCGTAACGGGCCAGACGGGACTTGAGCCGGTTGATGAAGGCCGTCTGCTCGCCGATGCTCATGCGGTACCAGTCCTCCTCACGCAGCAGCATGATGTCGCTCTTGTAGGGCAGGCCATCCAGAAATTCGGACAGGATGCCCAGCTGGGCCAGGTTCTTGCCCTGGGTAGGCATATTGGGGTCCCTGGCCATCTGTGCCGAGGCGGAAAGAATGCCCTGGAAGAAGTCCCGGGAATCGGTCTTCTTGGTGCGTTCCGCATTGTCGATGATGATCTTGAGCTGGGTGCTCAGGTCATTGAGCTGATTCTTGGTAAGCAGTACGGCCACCTCCACCGTGGGCACCTGTTCCCCGGCCGAAGCCAGGCGATTGAGGTCCATGTCGGCAATCCAGGAGTTCACCACCGTGGGGGCACGCTTCTGCATGCTTTCGCCAAGATATTGCAGCTGCATGGCATAACCCAGCGCTGCCGCCATCTGGCGGGCCTGATCGGCCGGATTCTGTGACGGGGCGGCCTCGTCCCGGGGGCGGGTCATGGTCTTGCCCTCGGCCGTACTCTTGACCATGGCCACCATGCCTTCAGCCAGCGTGGCCGCCACGCTGCCGAACTGCCGGGCGCCTGTGGCGGCATCCGGCGCCTTGATGGCCAGATAATTGCTCTTGTTGCCGGACAGGCGGCTGAGGCTGCGATAGCTCTGCTCCGCGTAGGCATGGTTACGCGCACCGCCGGGACTCTTGATATGCAGGGCCGTAATCCAGATGCCCTTCTGCCGGGCCAGGTCATTCATTTCCACCGGCCCCATGGTGACAGACGCATAGCGGTCATCACTGCGCAGCGGCCCGGCATCCGTGATGAGCAGAATCAGGCGTGAAGAATAGTCCGCCCAGTTGAGCTTTTCCACGGCGCTGTAGATGCCCGCCAGGGAATCCTCATTGAAATCATGGCTGGAAACGGTGGCTTCCTGCACTTCGGCCAGGCGGTCTTCCAGGGCCTTGCGATCCTTTGCCGTGGCAAAGTCGCTGACCACCGTGCTGGTGTAGCCCAGCCCGGGCGTGGCCGCCGTGCTGCTGCGAAAGGCCACCACGGCAAAGCCCACGTTGTCGGTCATTTTCTGCTTTTCCAGCTGATCGTAGATGCGGCGCACCACATCGCGGCTCTGATCAATATAGGGCTTCATGGAAATGGAGGTATCCATAACCAGGGCAATGCCGGTCTTAGGTGGCCCCACAGGAGCCTTTTTCCCGGCGGTTCCGGGGTCAATGGAGGCCACATTGAGGAATTTCACATCATCAAAGGGGTCGCTCATGCCCAGAATGGGCATGATGTAGAAACGCCTGGCGGAAACAGCGGCCTCGCTTTCGTCGCATTCGCAGGCCAGCAGGGGAGAATCGGCAGGAATGCTGCCGGACATGGCCTGCCGCACCAGATTCTTGACCTGCTCACTCATGTCGCTGGCCGAACAGAGCGCGGAAAGGGCCTTGTCCGTCTTGAAGAAGAGCACGGGGTCACGGCTGGTACGCGGCGTGAAGAGCAGGGTCAGGGCCTGATTCCAGGCCGTGGTCCTGCTTTCCTCCAGCCAGCCCTGCGGCTCGCTGGTTCCCACCCCCACCTGCACCCAGCCATTACTGCGCGCGTAGACATAGAAAACGGTAAACGGCACCACCGTTTCCTTGACCACCTGCGCGGAGGCCGGCTCTGCCACCAGTTTGGCGCCGGGATGACTGATGACACGCTGATAGAGGCTCTTCTTGCCTTCCTGCAGCAGAGGAGCCGCCCCGGCGGCCACGGGCCGGGCCACCCAGAGCAGAGCGGCCCCCAGCAGGCAGAGCACACACAGGAAAAGATGCTTTTTCATGGCAATCCTCCTACTTCCAGTCCTGCAGAAGCCGCCTGGCCTCCGCATTGCCCTTTGCCGCCTCGGCCTCCACATGCTGGCGCAGGGTAGCCAGCGCTGCCCCGGCCTCGGCAATGCCGCCGGCGCGGGCGCCTTCGTACAGCTTTCTGGCCATGGCCATGTCCGTGGGAATGCTGCCGCGCGGCAGGGTGCAGGCCGGATCGTAGAACTGGCCGGCCAGATACATGGCTTCCGCATTGCCCTTCTGGGCTGCGTCCTCCAGCAGCAGGAAGGCGGCATCGGCATCCTCCGGCTGCACACCGGGCACGCGCAGGGGCTTGGCCAGCGCTACGCTTGCCGCGGGATCCGCCTCACCGCGCAAATGCTGCCTGGCCTGCTGTATGGGCGACAGGCTGCCGGCAGGCGCTTCGGCCGGCTGTTCTGCCGCTGCCGGGGAATCCGCGTCACTGGCGGAAGGGGCGTCCTTGCCGGCGGGCGCCTGGGGCGCAGCCGGCGCAGCGGCTTCCGCGGCGGGCAGGGGGGGCGTTTCCTCCGTGTCATTGGCCAGGAAAAAATACGCGGCTGCGGCCACAAGGCCCAGCACCACAAGCACGCCCAGCACCACAGGCCAGACGGCACGCCGCCGCTCCGGCGTTTTCTCTAAGGGCAGAGTGGGCAAGCCTTCCTGCGAGGAGTGCTCCAGCGGTTCAGGCTGCGGCTCTTCCTGCGGCGGGATGGCTTCGGCCTGCTGTGCAGAGGTTTCTTCTGCGGGGGAGGCCATCTGTACGCCGGACGACGCCTCTGCCTGCGCCGGGGCAACCTGGCAGGATACGGGCATGGTCCCGGCCTGACCGCCCAGGCTGCTGTATTCCAGCGGCATCATTTCCACACCAAAGCGCCGGCCGTCCACTGTCAGGAGATAGGCAGCCAGGGGATCCAGCTGATCCACCACAGCCGGCCCGATATGCAGACAAACCTGCCCGTCGCGCACGTCGCTGCCATCGGGCGCCAGGAGCATTTCGCTTTCCTGCCAGCCGCCGGCCGAAAGAAATTTCATGTCGCTGCCGCGACGCAGACTGAACGCCGTACTGGCAACGGCAGGGCAGCCTTCCAGCCGCACCAGGGCATGCCCGGCACCGCGCTGCGGGTCGGAAGAGATGATGGCCTTCATGACGTTCCTCGCATACTACGCCCGAAATGCGGCAAGAATGTCGCGCAGGCGGTTATTTTGTTCGGGGTCGCGCACCTGCTTGCCGTCAAAATCCACATTGGCCATGACGGACCAGGCCAGGGCACGCATCCAGTCGGTATACCACTGCCGGTCATAGGGCGCTTCCTGCTCGCCGATGATGGGTTCGTCCGGCGGTTCGGCCGGAGGGGTGAACAGCTCGCAGCTCTTGCCGCCCATGAGAATGGTCCGCGCGCGCGCATCATGGCTGCGGGGATCAAAGCCCAGCCAGTCCACAAAGGCATTAATGCTGTCCGCGGCCAGGCTGACCTGCCGCCAGATGAGCCGCTCGCGGGCCATATTGGCATAGGCGCCGCATTGGCGCAGCTGTTCTTCCAGGCGCTTGCGCATGCCGGTACGCTGAGCGGCCAGCAGCAACTCGCTCACAAGCTGGCCGAATTCTCGCGGCGGCAGCCCGAAACGGCTGCGGGCCTCGGGACTGTCCGATACGTTGTGCAGGCGCTCTATCCAGTAGTCAAACACCATGTCGGCAAGGCTGCCGGCGGCATCGCGCTGCACCGTTTCCCCACCTGTCTGGGCGGCAGGAACGGCCGGCTTGTCGGCGCTGTCACCGAAGATGTCGGAAAAGATGTCATCCACCGAGACATCATCCGATGTGCTCAGGGGCACAGGCGCAGACGGTGCATCGCCGGCAGCCCTGCGTTCGCGCAGCCAGAGATCATAGAGGTCATAATCCGTAACCTGCAAACAGCGCAGCAGCTCTCCGAAAAGATGCCGGCTGGTCACCTTGCCCACCAGCATGACCAGCTGACGCGACAGCAGTTCCTTCTGCCGGCGCAGCTCTTCCCTGTCATCACTCTGATAAAAGGGTTCCAGACGTGTCAGCACCTGTTCCCGCTTCTCGGCCAGCACCACTTCGATCTGCTGCCGCTTGAGTTCGGGATTGCACAGCGGGCGCAGGCTTTCGCGCAGCAGCCCCACGCCGCCATCATTGAGCCGCATGGCCGCGTTCCATACCACCTCGGGATGGGCCACATGCCGCTGCACCAGCTCCGAATGGAGAAAAGCCTGGTGCACTTCTTCCACATAGGCGCGCTGTTCGGGGCGCACTTCCGTTTCGTGTCCGTCGGCGTCAAAATTGAAAATGGCCTTGCAGCGGAAATTGGGGTTGCGCAGCAGAAAAACATTATTGAAGGGATGGCTGCCGTCCCAGTTGGTGGGCCAGTCATGCTGCTTGCCGAAGAAGTCCAGCAGGGAGGATTGCAGGCGGGTGGTCCAGCGCTTTTCCACCGAGGGGGTGCCGGCCTTCTCTTCAAATTCCATGTCCATCTTGGACAGGATGAAGAAGAGGGACGGGGCCTTGCCCGCGCGGTGTTCGGGATTTTCGCCATGCGTGGAGCATATCCATTCATAGACGGCCCGCGGCAGGTCCTGCACTTCCTGATTGCTGGGACCAATGCAGAGCAGCATGCTGGTCAGCTCGCGCTCTTCGCAGTAGCGCTCGAAAAGATAGGCCACCTTGCCGCGCAAAAAGAGATTTTCCAGCGTGCCCTGGCGCTCCAGTTCATGACGCAGATCTTCCAGCTTGAGGCGGGAGCGATAGCCGGGAAAGTCCAGCAGGTCCGTATAGTCAAAAAGCACATCCGGCTTTTCGCGCATATAGATGCTGATTTCGGCCGTCAGCGCGGCCACCACGGCCCGCGACAGGTCCGCCGTACGGCCGCCGGCGCCGCGGATATTCAGATGATCCCCGCTGTCCTGACCGGCAAGGCCCTGCAGGACGGCCACATCAATGATGCTGGACGCCCGCGGAATAAGGGCATCCAGCGGGCAGTCGGCCTCGGTCGGATTGCCCAGGGCCTGAAGCGCTCCGCACAGCGTGAGGTAGAGCTGATGGAACTGCGGCACGCTGTTCCAGATGAGGCTGAACAGCGTGGCCCGGTTTTCCAGGTTCAGACGCGGGGCCAGCTCCATGGCCCGGAGCCAGTAGCCCTTTTGCAGCATCTGCACACGCGGCCGGGAGATGAAGTTCTTGTTGATGTAGTCGCGCAGCTCTTCCACATCGTCGCTGCTCACGCCGCCGGCCTGGCTGTCCGGGGGCAGGGCGGCCAGCGCATCCAGCGTTGCCAGCAGCGGCTCCATTTCCGGCGCTTCCTTGTGCTCGCAGTCCGCATAATAGGTATTGGCCAGCACGCGCACCACGTCCATTTCCGTCAGCAGACGCAGGCGGATGGGGTGGCCGGCGTCAGAACCTTCCGGGCGGGTGGTGGTGAAGCGGGTGACCAGACCGGTGGATTCCTTGCCGCCCTCGGGATTGATTTCCGTGATGAAATCGCATTCCTTGCCGCAAAAATCCGCCATCAGCCTGCCGGAGGCATCGCTGGCCAGGGCCGATATGAGGTAGGACTTGCCCGACTGACTGGGACCGAAGACACCGGCGCACATCTTGCGCCGGGCGGCTTCCTCGCACTTGCCGAAAAAGCGGGCCGCATGGCGCATGTCCCGTTGCAGGCTGGCGCCTTCGCTGCCCACCAGTTCCGCATTGTCGGCAATCCAGCCGCTGGCCCTGCGGCACTGCTCGGCCAGGCTGTGACAGCGCTGGGCCAGTTCCCTATCTTGCTCTTGCATATCTTCCTCACAAATGGCTGTGGCGCGGCGGCTTCGGCGCAGGCCGCGCCCGCCGGGGAGTGTGCCCCGGCCTGTGCATGCGTCCCTTCCTGCCGCTAGCCTATGACCGTTCCCGTATCGAGCCAGTAGCCCTCGTCCAGCGGCAGGGTTTGCAGGCGGACTTCCAGGTCGCGCACATTGACGCTTTCGCCCCGGGCATTGGTCACGCTGTCAATGGCAAATTCCCCTTCGGTGCGTCTGTCCCTGTCTTCGGGGCGCGGGTCGTCGTCCCACTGGCCGGCCACGAACAGGCGCAGCTCCACCGTATAGGGCAGCTTGCCCGACGCGGCATTGCGGGCTGCCTCGGTGGCAAAGGTCAGCAGATGGTAGCGTGTGGTGGGCCAGCGCTCCACCGCCAGCTGCCGGTAGCCAATGGTCAGGGGACCGTTGAAGGAAACGCGGTGCGTGCGCTCCACCTCTTCCCGGCTGTTCACGTCCACCTTGAACCAGACCTTGGGGACAGAGAGCTTGCTATTGATGTCCAGTTCGCCGATATAGCGTGCCGTGGAGGTAAGGCGCAGGGCGCCGGAGTCAAAGGAAAAGCCTTCCAGATGACCCTCGGCCAGCGCGCAGAGAATGGCCCCCACAACTACGGTGGTCTTGGGATCAACAATGCGGCCCAGGGCATCGGCAAAGGGATACCAGCTGCCCACGTGATACTGACGCATGGGCAGAATGCGATCCGGCGGCACGGGCAGCTTGGCCAGCACCTGCGAGACCACACCGTTCCAGGCGCTGGGCCGCCCCGTCAGCAGGAGCACGTCGCAGTCATACAGGTGCACCAGCTCGCACAGGGCCGAAAGAACGGGGCCGAGGGTGGAGCGGATGGTATGGTCCACGGCCGAGGGACGGATGGTGATGGGCACATCCAGCAGATCGAACCGGTCCACCTGCGGGGCCGCCTGACGCACCAGGCGGGCCACCGCCTCCAGAATGGCCGGCTGGGGACAGGGCGCCCGGAAGGCGGGCACAAAGCGTTCCTCCTCGCCCGGCCCGTCAGCGGACCGCGCATCCACCGCCCCGGCCGGCTGCGGTGCATGCAGGAAAAAGTCGCGCAGGGTGCAGGTGTGCACCACATCGCGCTCGTGGATGGACTCGCAGGAGGCCAGCAGCCCCAGCGCCACCGGCACGGCAATCTGGCGGACAAGCCGGATGCGCGTATTGCGGTCTTCCTGGGAAATGCCGATGGCATCCCGTCCGAAAAGCTGGGCAATGAGCGGGCGCGGCTCCGGCAGCCCCTGGCGCACCAGGGCATCGCTGATGGCAGGAATGACATGATTGGCCACCACCTCCCGCAGCACTTCGTCCCCGGCTACGTTGAAGCCGTCGCGAAAGGCCGTGTGGGGGACAATGCGGGCGGTCTCGCCCTCGCTGCTGGCCAGCTCATAGGTGGTGATGGAAAGGTCCGTGGTGCCTCCGCCGATGTCAATGGAGGCCACGCGCACGCAGGGCCGGTTCTGGCAGATGGCGCGCGGCTTGCCCAGCAGGCGGAAAAGGTGATGCGCGTCACCATGCTGTTTGACGGCCAGCTCGTTGTACAGATAGACAAGCTGCGAGCAGCTGGCCTCATCCCAGTCGCAGCGCACCTGCGGGCTGGTGCGGTAATCCCGGCTGGCAGGAACCGCCTTGAGGTTGCCGGGCTGATACCAGCGTTCCCAGCCCAGCCCTTCCCAGATAACGCGCACGGCCCAGAGCACCCAGCGGCGGAAAATGCGCTTTTCGGCCACGGGCATGGCCGTGGGCACCGTGAAGATGAGGCGGCGCAGGCGGCGCGGCACATTGGGCAGCTCGCGCCGGGCGCGGATGGCCGGCGAATTGATGGTGATGAGCGCCTGGGTGAGGATTTCGCCCATCATGAACATCATGAGCGAGGAGCGCGTGAACAACGACTCGAAAATGGGTTCCGGCTGCTGCTTTTTCAGGGCAGGGCTGAGCTTGAACAGCGGGTCGTCAAAGCAGGCAAGGGGCGTGCCCTCCGGGTTGAGCTGGCGCGCAAACAGCCCCCGGCTGACCATGGGTTCGCTCTTGCCGCCAGTATTGAAGCGCCAGGTCTGTTGCCAGGCCCGCTCGTCCCACAGATAGCGCTTGGGACTGGACATGCCCGTGCAGCCTTCGGCGCAGACGGCCTGTGTGGCCAGGCGGGCGGCTTCCGGCCCGATGCGCACGCAGGAAGGCCAGGCAAAGGCCGGCGTCTGGCGGCCGGAACGGCGGCTCAGGGCATCATTGCCGAACTGGGCATCCACAAATTCCACACGGGTTTCAAAGGGTTCGGCATAGACATGCTGGGGGGCATCCAGATCACGCAGCTCCAGCAGATAGCTGTCATTGAGATTGGTGGGGCGCTGCGGCAGGGTTTCCACCAGAATGCCCGTGGTACGGGAATTGCCGATATCCAGAATGAAGTCCACATCCACCGGGATGTCCCGTTCGGGATTGATGACCTGCACTGCCAGATCGTGCAGGGCCTCGCGCACAATATCCAGCCAGGTCATGTACGAGGCCAGATGCTCCAGCACGTAGGGGCTGTCATCCAGCCACGAGCCATGCCCGCGGTACCGGGCCTGGCGATAGGCGCCGTAAATGCCTGACAGCCACTCGTCCACCCAGGGTTCATTGAGAAACCAGGAATTGTCACGCACATGGTGGGCAAGCATAAAATGCCCGTGCGCGGCCACATCCTGCGGCGAAAGCGCAAAGTAGCGCTCGCCTTCGGCAGGGCGATCCTCCACCTGGGTGTCAAAGATGATGACCACGCGCACCTGATCCGGTGCCGTTTCCCGGCGCGTCACATAGGCCCTGGCCCAGTTGGAAGGACCGTATTCAAAGCGCTTGCTGCCGTCGGGCCAAAGCTGGTCCAGGGTACGCAGAAAGGGCACGGGCAGCCACTGACCGTCCCAGACCTCCAGGCAGCGCTCGGCGGTCATGTCGTAGTCCGGGGCGCAGGGCTGGGCAGTGAGCTGATCCACATAGCCATCGCCGCTTTCCACCACACAGCGCAGATAGTGCTTGTAGCGGCCCGCTTCTTCGGTGGCGGTCTTGCGTTCCTCACGAAAATGCCGGCGCAGTTTCCTGAGGGTTTCCACCGGCAGGCTCAGGTCCAGAAACTGCGGGCAGCCGCCGGGAATCAGACTGATGGGGGAAAGGTAGTGGGGAAGGGATTCCATTGCTATCCTCTGTTTCTCGATGAAGAACTCCTGCCGGCAGTACCCGGAGCAGCGGCATGGCCCCTGCCGGAAACGGGCCGGGGGCACTGTGTCAGCAGCGTGCGCAGACAGCGTGCCGGAACAGACAGCCCCGCATGCGCAGACCGGGCACGGTCTGTCGGATGCCGTCCGCCGGTTGTTCTGCGCCTGCCCGCGGCGGAAAAGGCCGGTCGTCAGCAGAGGAAGTGACGCCTTTTTGCCCCAGCCGTCAAGCACGCCGTACCCCCAGCGCACGCATGGCCGCATGCCCAACGGCACCCGGCCGTCTTCCGTGCCGTGCTGCCCGCCTGCGGCATACTGCCCCATCGGGAAGGGCAGGCGCCGCTACGGCCGTCTACTTGCGTGTGAAACGAGCCTTCCAGCGCGTCCTCTTGGGGTCTCCTTCACGCCCGTTGCACAGGGTGGAATTGCCCGTTCCGGTACATTCGATCCAGTGCGGCACATAGTTCCGTCCGCCGGGACAACGGGCATATTCCGATTCCATATACAGCCGATTGCCCTTGAAGCGGGCCTTGCCCGGCCCACGGCAGACATCGCCGCCTTCTTCACGCTCAAAGCGGGAGCCGTTACCGTTCTTGTCAAAGCAGTATTCCACCACCACGGGGCCACCGGTCCGGGAGCTGGTGAGACCGGTTTCACTGGACCAACAGCCTTCCAAAAAGCTCAGGTCCTTCTTTTGGGCAGCATCCTTGGGAATCTGCATGGCCTCGCCCTTGCGCGGCGCAGGCCGGGGGGCAGGCTTCGGTGCCGGCTTGGGCTGGACGCTCGGCGCAGGTGCGGGTTTCGGTTTGGGCGCGGGGACGGGATCAGGCTCCACAGGCGTTTCGCCAAAGAAGGGTTCCACCACATCGGCCCGCGGCTGTTCCGCCGGCGGCTCCGGCGCTGGCGCAGGGTCAGGGGCAGGCGGCGGCGCAGGACGGCACAGCTCCGCCTTTTCCCGCAGCTGCCGCAGCAGGCTGTCCAGCTCGCTTTCCAGGCGGCCGGCACGTTCCTGCTCTGCCTGCAGGGCGCTTCGATCCGGCTGCGGCACGCAGGAGGCCGGCAGCCACAGGGGCAGCCAGCCCAGAGCCGACAGCAGCAGCCAGAGCAGAAGCAGCAAAAGCAGCAGGGGCAGCAGCCAGCCCGCGCAGCCCGCACGTTGCGGGGGCAGGGGAGGCGCCGGCGTTACGGGCACCACGGCCGGAGCTGGCGCAGTCGTGCCCAGGCGGGCAAGGTCCTGTGGCAGAACCCCGTCCATGCCGGCGGCATAGCCCCAGTTCACCAGTACCGGTTCGCCACCCACGCTCCACAGATTGCCGTCATCCGTCTGGCTCACCGCCAGCGACAGTAGGTCGGCAGAAAGGGAGCCGCCACCAGCGGCATGGGCCGCTTCCTGACGGGCCAGGCTGTGAATTTCCGCCACATAGCGGGCCGTCTTTTCCCGCAGAGCGCGGGCTTCCTCCTCCGGCAGGGCGGCAAGGGGAACGGCCTGCCCCGTGCGGGACGTGTACCAGTCCACCCGCCGGGACACGGGATCACATGCCGGCTCCGCCAACAGGGCGGCCTGCTGCGGTCCCAGCCCGCGCAGGATGATGCCGCGCAGCTGCTCATGACAATCCGCCACAAAAATGCCGCGCACGGCCAGACGCTGCATGCCGGCCAGGGGCGAGGAGGTGAGCAGGGTAGGGGCGGCAGCCATGACTATCCTTCGGACAGGCCGGAAGCGGGCGCCGCAGGCGCCCCCTCCGGCGCCGGAGCGGTGGCGGGCCGGGCGCTCTCTGCCGCAGCATCGCTTCCTGCGGCCGGCGGCGTGTTCGTGGCGGTCACGTAGGCAATGCCCCACTGCTTCAGCACCCGGGCTATCTCCGTGCTGACCACGGCAATGCTTGACTGGCGGTAGGACACATCGTCCAGCTTGATAAAGGTATTGATCCCCACCACCTGGCCGGCGGCATTGACCAGGGGACCGCCGCTGCTGCCCTGGGAAACCGTGGCCGAATGGATGATGAGCGGCGGGTTGTGCTGCTGCACCACATTGACGGCCCCCTCGCTGTAGACCACTTCGGGAACCGCGGAGGCATTGCCTTCCAGCAGCGCCCGGAACTGGGGATCGTCATGGGTGACGGCGCCGGGAAAACCCCAGGCGCTTACCTTTTCGGTGCGCTGCACGGAAAAGCAGAGGGGCAGCGGCGTGATGGGGGCCGGAGCAGCCAGCTCCAGCACGGCAAAATCCTGACTGCCATTCTGCACGCGATGCCGGATGGCGGCCCTGACCACCTTGGCCGTCGCCTTGTTGATGATGACAGCCTCCCGGGCATCGCCCACCACGTGCCCATTGGTCAGCACATGCTGCCGGGAAATGAAGAAGCCGGATCCCTGCGACAGACCCTGCCCCTGCATGGCCAGGACCAGCACCGTGCCCTGTTCCAGCAGCTGCGCCACGGAAGCGGGCGGCACCGCCGGACCAGACGTATCAGGGGAAGAGGCGGCAGGAAGCTCCTGAGAGGGTGCATCCGCCTGCGGGCGCGGCGTCTGCTGCTCCCCGGCGGTGCCGGGCAGCAGAGGATCAGGCAGGCTCAGCCCCGGCGGAGGCGGCGGCAGCACGGCCAGACGTTCCTTGATGACGCACGGTTCCTGCCGCAGCAGGTCCCGCAGCTGTTGCAGATAGGCTTCTCGGGCCGCGTTCTGCTGTTTGGCCGCATCCAGCTCGGCCTGGTACGCCTGCTCGCGTTCCCGTGCCTTTTCCATCTGCGTATGGATGAGCCAGCCGAGCAGGGCCAGCAGAAGCAGCAGAAGCAGCAGGCTCCAGAACAGAGGGCGCTTGTACACGGGCAGGGGGGGCGCCTGTGCTGCCGGTGCGGCAGTGTTTTGCCCGGAGGATGCCTGCCCGGTGGACTCCCGGGAGGGATCGGCAGGGGTTCCGGCATCGGCGGGTTGCGGATTCTGTGTCATGTTCTGCTCTCCTTCTGCGCCGGGCAGGGGCGCGTCATGCCATGCAGCGAGAGGGGCCTCCCGTCCCGCAGCGGCAGCTACTTGCGCCGGAAGCGCGCCTTCCAGGTACTCTTCTTGCCGTCCAGCTCCTGGCCCCTGCACTGGGTGCGGTCCTGGGAACCCCGGCAATCAACCCGTTGCGGGACAAAGCGGCCTCCGCGCGGGCAGGTGGCCGGCCCGGCATCAAACTGCAACTGGCCATTGGTGAAGCGCGCCTGCGACGGACCGCTGCAGACGCGCCCGCCCTCTTCGCGAACAAAGCGGCGGCCACGCCCGTTCTTGTCAAAGCAGTATTCGGCGATGACGGGCTTGTTGGCCGGATGTGAGAACAGTCCCGTCTCGCTGACCCAGCAGCCTTCCAGAAAACTCAGATCCTTCTTTTGGGCGGCATCCTTGGGAATCTGCATTTCCTCGCCCTTGCGCGGCGCAGGCCGGGGGGCAGGCTTCGGTGCCGGCTTGGGCTGCTGAACGCTCGGCGCAGGTGCAGGCTGCGGTTTGGGCGCGGGAACAGGATCAGGCTCCACAGGCGTTTCGCCAAAGAAGGGTTCCACCACATCGGCCCGCGGCTGTTCCGCCGGCGGCTCCGGCGCTGGCGCAGGGTCAGGGGCAGGCGGCGGCGCAGGACGGCACAGCTCCGCCTTTTCCCGCAGCTGCCGCAGCAGGCTGTCCAGCTCGCTTTCCAGGCGGCCGGCACGTTCCTGCTCTGCCTGCAGGGCGCTTCGATCCGGCTGCGGCACGCAGGAGGCCGGCAGCCACAGGGGCAGCCAGCCCAGAGCCGACAGCAGCAGCCAGAGCAGAAGCAGCAAAAGCAGCAGGGGCAGCAGCCAGCCCGCGCAGCCCGCACGTTGCGGGGGCAGGGGAGGCGCCGGCGTTACGGGCACCACGGCCGGAGCTGGCGCAGTCGTGCCCAGGCGGGCAAGGTCCTGCGGCTCGGCCCCGGCGCCTCCGGGGGCAAAGCCCCAGTTGATGAGTACCGGCTGTCCGTTGACGGCATACAAATCATCCGCATCATGATGCAGGCACGTCAGGGCCAGCAGGCCGCCGGACAGGGCATGCGCGTCCTGCTGCCTGTCGGCCAGGCGGCGGGCCAGGCTGCCGATATCGGCGGCAAGGCTTGCGGCACGGGCCTTGACGGCCGCTGCCTCGTCGGGGGGAAGATCACGGCAGGGCACAGCCGTTCCCGGACAGTCGGCATACCAGTCGATGCTGCCTGTGGCGGCGTCGTGCTGCGGCTCGGCCAGCAGACTGGCATGGGCAGGCCCCAGATGCCGCAGCAGCAGCTCGTGCAGCTGGGCATGGCAGTCTGTGGCAAAAATGCCCTGCACGGCCAGCGCACGCATCTGCCGTCGCTGTGATGTGGCGATACGGTTGTTCATGCTGGGTTCACCTCAGGCCATGGACAGGCGAAGAACGTCCGCAGGGGCTGCGGGGGCCGGAACGCGTCAGATGGTGTCGGCCTGAAAAACCTTTTCATAGGCCACCAGCCGTCCTTCCAGCTGGCTGTTGGTGTCTTCCATCTTCTGGCGAGAGGCCTTCCAGGTGGAAGACTGCCGGGCCACGGGCGTCGCCTGTGCCTTTCTGGGCTGGGCATTGCTGAATTCACCGGCCAGCGTGCGCTGGTATTCGGCATCGCGCTGGCGCATGGTATCCATGGTGCTCTTGAGAATGAAGGAGGTTTCCTCCAGGCCGGAACGGATTTCCTTGTAGCGGGCCTCATACTCCACCCGGGTGATCTGCCCGGCCCGGAACTGCTGCGAGGCCAGCTTGAATTCCTTGTCATAGCACTTCATGGCCACGGTGGCCGCTGCCGTGGCACGATCCATGGCGGCAGCCTCGCTGCCCAGCTGCTGCACATAGGCGCGCACATACTGGGCATCGCGCTGGCGGGCCTGCGACTTGCCGTACACATTCCCGCCCACGGCACCGGCAGCGCCACCGGCCACGGCACCGGCCAGGGCACCTTCCACCTTGCCCGTGGCCAGGCCGCCGATGAGCGCGCCCAGCAGGGCACCCCCGGCAGCGCCGGTGGCCGTGCTCCGGGCCACGCTGTTTTCATCCTTGCGCAGCTGCGCCACAGGCGTATAGCACTGGGGATAATAATTGACAGTGGTTTTCTGGGCGCCATACTTGCTCTGGCAGCCCGGAAGCACCGTAACGGCAAAAACGAGCACGAGCAGCAGGCTGAAGAAACGACGCGGCATGGATGACACTCCTTGCTGGAAGAAGAAACAAGAGGGCGGCCGTAGCCGTCGCCGGAGCTATACCTTCTTTTCAATTTTTAGGCCAAGGTATAGCGGATGTCAAATGGCGCAGGCTGCTCTTGCACTGCATGAGGAAAAGCGGCCATCCTGTGCGTTGCACTTCAGCATGTTCTGCGCTAGAGACCATGTTACGTATGCCGGAAGCAGACGGGCTTCCGCACCCACTCACCCTCAACGCTTCAGGAGTCCTCGGTTATGAAAAAAATCATGAGTCTCTTCCTGGCCTGCGGTCTGCTGCTGGGGGCCGCCTCCGCCGCCCTTGCCGACGGCAAGCGCCTGACCCTGGCCACCGGCGGCACGTCCGGCGTCTACTTTCCGCTGGGCGGGGCCATCGCCCAGGTGATCAGCACCAAGAGTGACGGCAAATTCTCGGTGACGGCGCAGGCCACAGGGGCCTCCGGCGAAAACATGCGCCTGGTGCAGGCCAATGACGTGGACTTTGCCATGGTGCAGAACGATGTGGCCGACGCCGCCTACAAGGGCACGCCCCCCTTCCGGCCCGACAACAAGATGACCGATGTGATGGCCATGGGCCGTCTGTATCCCGAATATCTGCACGTGGTGGCCAGCACCGACAGCGGCGTGAAGAAGCTGGAAGACTTCAAGGGCAAGAAGGTTTCCGTGGGCGCCCGCGGCAGCGGCAATGAAGTGAACTGCCGCCAGATATTCCAGTACTTCGGCCTGGACTACAAGAATGTGGAACCCATCTTCCTGCCCTATGGCGAAACCGCCGACCAGTTCAAGGACCGTCAGCTTGACGGCTTTGTCTTCACCATCGGCACCCCCAACCCGGCCATTCAGGACATCACCACGGCCCAGAGCGTGCAGTTCATTCCTGTGGAAGGCGCAAAGGTGGACGAACTGGTGGGCAAGTTCCCCTTCCTCGTCAAGGATGCCATCCCGGCCGGCACCTACAAGGGACAGGACAAGCCCGTGCCCACCCTGTCCGTGCAGTGCATTCTGATTGTGAACAAGAACATGTCCGATGATGACGTGTATGCCATGACCAAGGCCCTGTATGAAAATCTTGACGATGTGGCCAAGGCCCACAACAAGGGAACGGAAATTTCCGTGGCACATGCGGCTGACGGCATCACCATTCCCTTCCATCCCGGCGCTGCCAGATACTTTGCGGAAAAGGGCATCAAGCTGCCCCAGTAAGTCAGGGGAAAGGAGAACGGCATGCGTGCATGGCACGGTCTGAAAAAGGTTCTTCTGTGCTGCCTGCTGCTGGCGGGCATCCTTCAGGCCGTGCCCTCTGCCGCGGCCCCCGCGGGGCAGGGCACGCTGTGCCTGCGGCTGGCCGACAAGGACGGCAGCGCGCTTGCCGCCTTTCCTGTGGCCGAGGGCCGGTGTTTCGGCATCCGCTATCTCCATTCCGTGGCCCGCAGCCCTGTGGAAGACTGGTTTTCGGTCACGGACGGCTGCATCTATCTGGAAAAGACCATCTATCAGGACTTCGGTGCCGGCCTGCCGCACATGCCGCAGGAGGGGCAGCGCATGTATACCGAAAAGGGCCATATCGTCATCAGCGGCTTTCACCGGCGCCTGCCGCGCTTTGACCTGCGCGTGGGGCGCATTGCGCAGCATACGCTTCTGCTGCCCCAGCCGGACGGCAGCTGCCGGGAAATCCCCCTGCGGAAAATTGCGCCGCCGGGTTCTGCACTGACCTTTTCTATTGAAGAGTGCCCATAGGCCTGATACAACTGCCCCGCCCCGTGCGGGGCGTGCGCGTTTGTGCACATGTCTTTCGTGGGAGGTAGGAAGTCCAGATGAGTCATGAAGAACGCATGAAGGTTATCGACAAAGAGGGAGCCGGGGGCTTTGCCCTGGAAAAAGAGACGGATGACGTGGACCACGTTGCCGTGGCCCGCAGCCAGGAAACCATGGATGTTTCCGAAATCGTCGCCAAGTACGACAAGGAATCCGTGTACCGCACGTTCAAGGGCGGGATGGACATTCTTGTCCGCTTCCTCTGCATCGCCTTTTCGGCCTTTCATCTGTATACGGCGGCCATGGGGGCCTTTCCGCCGCAGATACAGCGTGCCGTCCATCTGGGCTTTGTGCTGACGCTGGTCTATCTGCTGTATCCGGCCCGTGCCTCCAAAATCAACAAACTGGCCTGGTACGACGTTATCCTGGCCATGGCCGGCGCCCTTGTGTGCGCCTACATCGTCTGGAATTACGACGTGATCGTGCTGGATGCCGGCCCGGCCACGGAGCTGGACTTCATCTTCGGCTGCGCCGCCATTGTCCTGGTGCTTGAGGCAACGCGCCGCATCGTGGGGCTGCCCATCACCCTGGTAGCCATTGTCTTTCTGCTCTACGCCAAGTTCGGCAATCTCATTCCCGGGATGCTGGGACATCGCGGCTTCAGCGTGCAGCGCATCGTCTCGCACATGTATCTGACCACAGAGGGGCTGTTCGGCACGCCGCTGGGCGTATCCGCCTCCTTTGTCTTTCTTTTCATCCTGTTCGGCGCCTTCCTGCACAGCACGGGGCTGGGCAAGTTCTTCATTGACCTCGCCCTGGCCGCTGCCGGCCGCTACGTAGGCGGCCCGGCCAAGGTGGCCGTGCTGGCCAGCGGCTTCTTCGGCACCATTTCCGGCTCGTCCGTGGCCAATACCGTGTCCACCGGGACCTTTACTATCCCGCTCATGAAAAGCGTAGGCTACCGCGGCTCCTTTGCCGGCGCCGTGGAAGCGGCCTCGTCCACCGGCGGACAGATCATGCCGCCCATCATGGGGGCCGCCGCCTTCATCATGGCCCAGTTCCTCGGCATCGGCTATGTGGAAATCGCCAAGGCAGCCCTTATTCCGGCCCTGCTCTACTATCTGGCCGTGGGCCTCATGGTGCACATGGAAGCCAAGCGCATGGGACTCAAGGGCATTCCCAAGGAGCGCCTGCCCCGGGTCTGGGTGGTGCTGCGGCAGGGGGGCTACCTGCTGCTGCCCATCATTGTGCTCATCTATCTGCTGATAGAAGGCTACACCCCCCTCAAGTCCGCCTACTACTGCATCCTGGCCACGGTCATCATCTCGTGGATTGCCAATAACTGGAAGGCCATCAATGGCGCCAGCTATGCCGGCCAGCGCGTGGAAAAGGAACTGTGGCGCACCAACGTCATGAACGTGAAGGACGTGTTGAGCGCCATGGAAAACGGTGGCCGCCTGGCCCTGGGTGTGGCCGCGGCCTGCGCCTGCACGGGCTTTGTCATCGGGGTGGTGACCCTGACCGGCCTGGGCCTCAAGCTGGCACAGGCCATTCTGGTGGTCTCCGGCGACAGCTTTGCCCTGACCCTGGTGCTGACCATGCTGGCGTCCATCGTGCTGGGCATGGGGCTGCCCACCACGGCCAAGTACATTGTGCTGGCCACCATTGCCGCCCCGGCCATCATGCACTTTGGCGTGCCCGCGCTGGCAGCGCATCTTTTCATCATGTACTTCGGCATTCTGGCCGACCTGACGCCCCCCGTGGCCCTGGCCGCCTATGCCGCGGCCGGCATTGCCCGGGCAGAACCCAATGCCACGGGCTTCATGGCCGTCAAGCTGGCACTGGCAGGCTTCCTCATTCCGTACATCTTCTGCTACAATCCCGGTCTGCTCATGATTAATGCCACCGGAACGGAAGTGGCCAGCTATGTGGTCACGGCCATTCTGGGCATCGTATCCCTTTCCTTTGCCAGTGTGGGCTTCTGGCTGCGCAACCTGCACATCTGGGAACGCCTCCTGCTGCTGGCCGGCGCCATCACCCTCATTACCCCCGGCATCATCACGGATGCCATCGGTCTGGGGCTCATGGTGCTGGTCTATATCCTGCAGAAGACTATGCCGGACGGTCCCCGCCCGGCGGCGGCCGCCTGACCCCCTCTTGCCATGCACGGGCCGGCTCTGCCGGCCCTTTTTTATGCTGCGCTGCCGGGCGGCATTGCCAGTCCGCTTTCGAGTGACTATACTTTGCTGACATGCCCTCCGGAAGGGCAGAGCAAGGAGAACATATGAGCGCTTTGACACCGCGTGAAATCGTGGCCGAACTGGACAAATATGTGGTGGGTCAGGAACAGGCCAAGCGCATGGTGGCTGTGGCCGTGCGCAACCGCTGGCGCCGCCAGCACCTTCCCGCCGAACTGCGCGACGAGATTGCGCCCAAGAATATCATCATGATGGGGCCTACCGGCGTGGGCAAGACCGAAATTGCCCGCCGTCTGGCCCGGCTCAGCGGCGCCCCCTTCATCAAGGTGGAAGCCACCAAGTTTACGGAAGTGGGCTATGTGGGGCGTGACGTGGAATCCATGGTGCGGGACCTCATGGAAATCGGCATCAAGCTGGTGCGTGACGAGGAAAATGCCCGCGTGCGTCAGGCGGCGGAGGCCGCCGCGGAATCCCGCCTGCTGGACCTGCTGCTGCCCAATTCCTTCGGCGGGGAAGAACGCCAGTCCACACGCGAAAAGCTGCGACAGCAGTTCCGTCTGGGCTTCATGGACGACCGGGAAGTGGAACTGGATGTGGTGGAGCAGGGCGGCAGCGGCATCGACATCTTTGCCATACCCGGCATGGAGCAAATGGGCAGCCAGGTGAAGGACATGTTCGGCAAGGCCTTTCCTCCCCGTCAGCGTCGCCGCAAGATGAAGGTGCGCGAAGCCTTCAACGTGCTGGTGCAGGAGGAGTCGGGCAAACTTGTGGATCAGGAGGCGCTGGCCGACCGCGCCCGCGAACGCGTGGAGCAGATGGGCATCATCTTCATTGACGAAATTGACAAGATTGCCAGCACCGGCAGCAACCGCAGCTCCGACATTTCCCGCGAGGGCGTGCAGCGCGACCTGCTGCCCATTGTGGAAGGCAGTGCCGTCAATACCAAATATGGCATGGTGCGCACGGATCACATCCTCTTCATTGCGGCCGGAGCCTTTCACTTCAGCAAGCCGTCGGACATGATACCCGAGCTGCAGGGGCGTTTTCCGCTGCGTGTGGAGCTGCAACCCCTGGGCAAGGAAGAATTCCTGCGCATTCTCAAGGAGCCGGACAATGCCCTGACCAGGCAGTACGAGGCGCTGCTGGGCACGGAACAGGTGAAGCTGAGCTTTTCCGATGACGGCCTGGAAGAGATTGCCTCCTTTGCCGAAATCATCAACGGACGCACGGAAAATATCGGGGCGCGACGCCTCTATACCATCATGGAAAAGATTCTGGCGGAAATTTCCTTTGATGCGCCGGACATGCCCGGTGCGCAGATCATGGTCAACCGCGACTATGTTGTCCAGCATCTGGAAGATGTGCGCGATGACGAGGACCTGAGCCAGTATATCCTGTAACCCCAGCGGGCTGCATGCCGGAAGGATGCAGCCCGTTCCCGTCTGGAGACGCAGCAATGAACGCAACCCGTACGGAGCACGACTTTCTCGGCGAAATGGAAATCCCGGCCCACATCTACTACGGCATCCAGACCTGCCGTGCGCTGGAAAACTTCCGTATTTCCGGCATTCCCATTTCCACGCTGACCAAATTCATTCAGGGCATGGCCTGCGTCAAGAAGGCGGCGGCCCTGGCCAATGGCGAACTTGGCGTCCTGTCGCAGGACAAGTGCAGGGCCATCTGCCAGGCCTGCGACGAAATTGTGGCCGGCAAATTTGACGACCAGTTTCCGCTGGATGTCTTCCAGGGCGGGGCAGGGACCTCATGCAATATGAACGCCAATGAAGTCATTGCCAACCGCGCCCTGGAAATCATGGGGCACCAGAAGGGCGAGTATCAGTACTGTCACCCCAACAATGATGTGAACTGCTCCCAGTCCACCAACGACGCCTACCCCACGGCCATACGCATTGCCCTCTACGCCAAGCTGACCCAGCTCATCGGCGATATGGACTATCTGCGGGAAGCCCTGGAAGAAAAGGGCAGGGAGTTTGCCCATATCATCAAAATGGGCCGGACGCAGTTGCAGGATGCCGTGCCCATGACTCTGGGCATGGAATTTGCCGCCTATGCCCATACCCTGAGCGAAGACATGATGCGCGTGGGCGAAGCCCGCAATCTTATTGCCGAAATCAATATGGGCGCCACGGCCATCGGCACGGGCATCAACAGCCCGGCCGGCTATGCCGAACTGGTCACCCGCAAGCTGCGCGAAGTTTCCGGCGTACCCGTGGAAATGGCGGACAATATGGTGGAGGCCACTTCCGATACCGGCGCCTATGTGCAGCTTTCGGGCGTGCTCAAGCGCTGTGCCACCAAAATCTCCAAAATGTGCAATGACCTGCGCCTGCTCTCGTCCGGTCCGCGCTGCGGCCTCAACGAAATCAATCTGCCGCCACGCCAGCCCGGTTCCTCCATCATGCCCGGCAAGGTGAATCCCGTCATGCCTGAAGTCATGAACCAGATATGCTTTGACATCATCGGCAAGGATGTCACCATCACCATGGCTGCCGAGGCGGGACAGCTGGAACTCAATGTCATGGAGCCGGTCATTGCCTATTCCCTCTTCTCGGGCATGAAGCGCCTGGGCGCCGGTTGCCGCAGCCTGGTGGACTACTGCATACGCGGCATCACGGCCAATGAAGCCCGCTGCCGGGATCTGGTCTATCATTCCATCGGCATTGTGACCGCCCTCAATCCCTATCTGGGCTATGAAACCTCGGCCTCCATTGCCAAGGAAGCCCTGCAATCCGGCCGTTCGCTTTTTGATGTGGTCCTGGAACGAAACCTGCTCAGCCGCGAACAGCTCGAAAATCTGCTGGCACCGGAACACATGCTGCGCCCCGGCAGCCCGCTGCCCGCCGGTACGTCCTCGCCGGCAGCCCCCAAGGGCTAAGCCCGGCAGCAGGCCCCGGCTACGGCATGACGCGCCTGTCCCGCAGACGCCCGGAAGCACTCCCGGGCGGGCATAGGCGGAGGGCAAAAAAAACTTGCAGAGTTTGTCAATTTAACATATTGAAATGCTGTTTGTTTTTGGAATCCTTACGGGGATCCCGCAAATCAGCCAGTGCCATATACAAGCCGACGCCGGCTTGACAGGAATTGCTGGAAGCAGAGCGATGTTATCCCGGGGGGGAAGATGCGTTGCTCTGCTTCCGGCTTTTTCGTGCCGGCAGGGCAGGGAATGACGCCCGGCAGGGCAGTGTGCCCTTTTCCCCAGGCCCGTTTTTTGCTATACGTGGTCGAGAAGGGCCAATGCGCCCCGGCCTGGCCTGACAGACCAGGGCCGGCGCAGCCCCTTCCGGCCGTCCCTTGCCGCCATACGCCAAACCCCTTGCCGGCTTCCGGCAACGAGAGATGAATATGACAAACATCATTGCCTTTACGAAAATGCGGAGCTTCGGCAACGCCTTTATCTGCGTCAACGGTTTCCAGGAGCATGTGCATGACGGCAGCGAATTTGCCCGCCGCATCTGCAATCCCTACTGCGGCATTGGTGCCGACGGGGTAGCGCTGGTCATGCCCTCCAACAAGGCGGACGTGCGCATGTGCCTCTACAATGCCGATGGCAGCGAAACCGACCGCTACGGCAATGCCCTGCGCGCCGTAGGCTCCTATGTTTTTGAAAAGGACATCTGCCGCCGCGAGGTCATCCGGGTGGAAACGTCCGCGGGCATCAAGGTGGTGCGCATCCTGCTCGAAGGCGGCGATGTGTCGGCCATCATGGTGGACAGGGAAGTACCCGTGCTGTCGGCGGCCCAGATTCCCGTTGTGCTTCCCCGCGGGGTGGAAGGCAGCCGTCTCATCGACTATCCCCTGAGTGTCGGGGGCATCACCTACAGCCTGACCGCTGTGGGCATCGACGGGGTGGCACACGGCATTATCCTGACCCCTGATCTGGCACAGACCGACTGCCCGGCCATTGCCGCGCGCATCGGTGAACTGGGCCTCTTCCCCCGGGGCGTGGTCCTGGAATTTGTGGAAGTGCTCTCGTCCTCCCGTGTGCGGCTCTGCGCATGGAAGCAGGGCGATTCCATCCGCGTACGCGACGGAGGCGCCTGCGTCAGTGCCGTGGCCTGCATCCTCTGCCAGCGCACGGATCGCAGTGTGGAAATGGAGCTGCAGGGCGGCAGCTCGCTGCATGTGGACTGGAACAAGGCCGATGACCACCTGTATCTGACGGCCCCGGCCTGCCGCAGCACGGACGGCACATTCGCCTTTTATTGACCAGCGGGGCAGCCTCATTGGCTGCCCGCTTCTGTAGGAAAATCCGCTTCTGCCCAAGCCGGAAGCGGATTTTCCTGCGTCAGGCCGTCCTGGCGGCAGGGGGAGGCTGCCGCAAAAGCCCGCAGCTGCCCCGGTACCCGCGCCGGGCGGCAGGCGCACCGGGTCCCCGTTTTTTGCGGCAGCATGCTGTCTGGAAGGGCGCGCTCGAGGAAAACGACACGGATTTCCTTTTGTGTCAGACCATCTTTTCCGCATGCTTGCAAGTTTTCTGTGCTTGTGGCATGGTATTTGTGAAGGATGGCAGGCTAAAAATTTAAAAGGTTTCTCGATAGTTATGGCTATAGAACTGCAACAACAGCTCAAGACGCTGCAACAACTGGTCATGACGCCCCAGTTGCAGCAGGCCATCCGTCTTCTGCAACTTTCCCGGGTGGAACTGCTGGAGACGGTGCAGCAGGAGCTGCTGGAAAATCCTTTTCTGGAAGAACGGGACAATCATCTGGCCACGGAAACGCAGGAACCGCCGGACGACCGCAAGCCACATGACGACGATGTGGCCTATGATACGGATCTTTCCCGGAATGCCGACTGGGAAGACTACCTTGGGGAATTTTCCAGTAGCCCACGCCTTGTTCAGCCCCGGGATTACGAAACGCCGGAGGAGATGACTCCCCTGGAAGCCCGTTATTCCGTCAAGCCATCCCTTGAAAGCCACCTCATGTGGCAGCTGCGTCTGTCCACCCTTGACGAGCGCCAGAAGGAAATCGGCGAAGAAATCATCGGCAATCTTTCCTCTTCCGGCTATCTCCAGGCCAGTCTTGAGGAAATTGCCAGCCAATGCCATGTGGAACCGGCCGAGGTGCAGACCGTTCTGGAGCGCATACAGCTTTTTGACCCCGTGGGCGTGGCCGCCAGGGATGCGCGGGAATGCCTGCTCATCCAGATACGCAATCTCAATTACGACCGGGACCCCATCCTGCGGGAACTCATCGAATGCCACCTTGAAGACCTGGAAGCCAAGCGCTACAAGCCCCTGCTGCGCAAGTTCAAGCTGAGCAAGGAGGAGCTGGGCGAATACCTGGACATCATCCAGAGCCTGGACCCCATGCCCGGCGCCAGCTTCGGCGGTGGCGAGCCGACCTATGTAAGCCCGGATGTTTTCGTGTACAAGGCAGGCGATGATTTCGTCATTGTGCTCAATGATGACGGCCTGCCGCAGCTGCAACTTTCGGATATGGGGCAGTGGGCGCTGGACTGTGAAAACAGCGCCCAGAAGGACTACTGCAACGAAAAAAAGCGCGGGGCCATCTGGCTCATCAACAGCCTGTACCAGCGCCAGCGGACCCTCTACAAGGTCATGGAAAGCATTGTCCGTCATCAGCGCCCGTTCTTTGAAAAGGGGGTAACACACCTGGCTCCGCTGATCCTCAAGGATATTGCCGACGATATCGGCGTGCACGAATCCACGGTCAGCCGCATCACCACCAACAAATATGTGGCCACCCCCCACGGTATCTTTGAGTTAAAGTTTTTCTTTAACAGTGCGCTGGAACTGGATGACGGCAGCCAGGTCGGTTCGGAAAGCGTCAAGGCGCTGCTCAAGAAATTCATTGCCGAAGAGGACCCCCACGCCCCCCTCAGCGATGAACGCCTGGGGGAAATGTTAAAGGAACACTTTAAGGTTAACATTGCGCGCCGCACTGTTGCCAAGTACAGAACGGCTCTGGATATTCCCTCCTCCTCCAAGCGAAGGGAACATTTCTAACCCCAGTGAACACTCGGGAGGCTCCATGAACATTTCTTTTGCTTTCAAGAATTTCGATGCGTCCGACCATCTCAAGAAGTATGCCCGCCGCCGCATGGAAAAGCTGGGGCGCTTCTTTGGCAAGGCTGCCGGCCTGGAAGTGGATGTGGTGCTTACCGTCGACAAGTTCCGTCATCGCTGCGAAGTGACCGTTACGGGCGAAGGGCTGCACATCAACGCCTCGGAGCAGACCTCTGACATGTATGCCGCCATTGACCTGGTCACGGACAAGATCGAGGCGCAGATCAAGAAGCAGGTCTCGCGTGTCAAGGAACAGCGCCGCCAGGCCCGCAATGTGGATGTGGACGTTTTCACCTATAACCTGGAAAGTGAAGAAGAGCAGCCCGACGTGGTGGGCACGGACCGCTTCGCCGCCAAGCCGCTGCACCTGGATGAAGCCATCATGCAGCTGGAAAATGTGGGCGGGGACTTCCTGGTCTTCATCAGCGCCGAAAGCAGCCGCGTCAACGTGGTCTACCGGCGCAAGACCAGCGGCTTTGCGCTCATCGACCCGGTTCTCTAACCTCCAGGGCCCCCGCAAGGGGGCCTTTTTTCCCAGCCATGACCGCAGCATCTCCTTCCCGCCCTCACAGCCTTGCCGCCGGCCTGCCTTCCCAGGTCTGCATTGTGACCGGCCTTTCCGGCGCAGGCAAAAGCACGGCTCTGAAAGTATTTGAAGACCTTGGCTATTTTACGGTGGACGGCCTGCCGGCCAGCCTGGCCCCCGATATGGCGGGCATGATGTCCCGCCCCTCCATGAGCCGCTACCGCGGCATGGCTCTGGGGATGGACATCCGCCAGAGCAACTTTGTGGAAGAAACCAATCTGGCTCTGACCAGCATGGCCGAGGCCGGCGTGCGGCCCATGCTGCTCTTTCTGGAAGCCACCCCCCAGGAACTCATGCGCCGCTATGCCACCACCCGGCGTCCCCATCCGCTGGAGCGCGAAGGGCTAGGCCTGGAAGAGGCCCTGCGCACGGAAAGGGAGCGACTGCTGCCGCTGCGGGAAACGGCGGACCTGGTGGTGGACACCACGCGCTTTTCCATCCATGACCTCAGGCGGGCCATTCAAAAACGCTGGCGGTCCCGGGAAAAGCTGCGGGCCATACGAGTCAATGTGCTGTCTTTCGGCTACAAATACGGGGTGCCCCGCGAATCGGACATGGTCTTTGACATGCGATTCCTGCCCAATCCCTATTTTGATCCGCAGCTGCGCCCCCTGAGCGGGCTGGACAAGGCCGTGTCGGACTATGTGCTGAACTCGCCGGGTGCCCGCGAATTCCTGCAGAAACTGCAGGACCTGCTATTCTACATGCTGCCGCTCATGGAAGCAGAAGGGCGCTACCGGGTGGCCATTGCCATTGGCTGTACCGGCGGACGGCACCGCTCTGTGGCTGTGGCCGAAGAACTGACCCAGGCCCTGCGCCAGGCGGACTATGCCACCTCCGTGGAGCACCGTCATCTTGAATTCGGCTAGAAAAGCTGGCACTATTTTCTTATCCTTTTTCCCTGGATAACGTGCGAGGTCATCATGACAGAAGATCAGAGCAGGCCGGTTCACGTCGGCATCATTGTCGTGGCACATGCGGATTATGGCTCTGCCATGCTGCGGACCGCGGAATTCATCCTCGGCACGCTCAGTGACTGTACCTCCATCAGCGTGGATGTTGCCCAGGAAGTGCCCGAAACCGTGCGCCGCCTGGATGATGCCGCCCAGCGCCTGGACAAGGGAGCTGGCGTCATCATTCTTACGGACATGTTCGGCGGAACCCCCACCAATCTGGCCCTGTCCCTGCTGGGCAGCCATAATGTGGAAGTGGTCACCGGCGTCAATCTGCCCATGCTGCTCAAGGTGTTCAGCTGCCGCGAAAAGCCCCTGGCCGAGCTTGCCGAACTGGCAGGCGACGCAGGCACCCGCGGCATCGTGGTGGCCGGCAAGATGCTGCGCAGCAAGACCCGTGAAAAGCCGGAAAAGCCTGGAGCCTGACATGGCGTGGTTTCGCGTTGACAACAGGCTTGTGCACGGGCAGGTCATCGAGGGCTGGCTGCCCTATGTTGCCGCCCGCCACCTTGTGGTAGCCAACGATGCCATGGCGGAGGACCTGCTGCGTCAGCAGATAACCCTGCTGGCTGTGCCGGAAACGGTGGAAACCCATTTCGTCACCGTGCAGGACCTGCCCCGGGTGCTGGGACTGTGCGGGGACAGTGCCCTGGTTCTCTTTGAAGACTGCCATGATGCCCGCTGTGCCAGTGATGCCGGCGTCAACATGAAAACACTCAATATCGGCAACCTGCACTACGCCCCCGGCAAAAAGCAGCTCTTGCCGCACGTTGCTGTTTCCGAACAGGACAGTGAAGACCTGCGTGCCATCCAGAAACGCGAGGTGCAGCTGGATTTTCGCTGTGTTCCTTCCGAAAAAATCCGAGATGCCGTTGAACAGCTTTTATGAGACAGCCCTGACCGGGCTTCCCTACGCTTTTTTTTTGTCCTGCTGGGAACCTTTCGCGCCACGCTGGTAAGCCGCCTGCTCGACAGACCCCTGTGCGTTGCCCTGATTGTTGGCCTGCTGACGGATGACTGGCTGCTGGCCCTGCCCCTGGGCATAACCCTGGAGCTGCTGTGGCTGGATGTTGTCCCGCTGGGTACTGTCGTGCCGCCACAGGGCACCCTGAGCTATCTGCTGCTCTTTCCCCTGGCGCGCCTGTACGGCTGGTCAGCGCCCGGGCCGCTGCTGCTGCCCATTCTGCTGGCAGTTCTGGCCGCCTATGGCGCGGCCCTGCTGGAGCGGAGCGAGCGCGTCTTTCTCAATGGCCTCATGCCGCCGGTGGAGCAGTACTGCCTGACCGGCAAGGGGCTTTCCCCGGGCAGTGCGCTGCTGCTGGGGGCGCTTCTGCGGGCCATCCTGCAACTGGCCCTGTACATGGTGTCCTTCGTGGCGCTGGCCGTTGTCTTTGAAGGGCTGGATTCGCACCGGCGCGGCCCGCTTCTGCTCGTCATCACCTGGCCCATGATGTATGCCACGGCCATGCTGGGCGGCGTACTCTCCCTGCGCGTGCGCCGGGCCTATGCGGTTCTGCTGACTGCGCTCTTCCTTGGCGCTGTGGCCTTCCTTATGAAGCACTACCTGTAAGGCGACACTGCGCGCTACCGTGGTACGGCCCGGCAAGGCGTTTTTTACAGAGCACCGTGGCGCATGCGCAGGACCGGGCAAAGCCCGGCCTCCCCGCAGCGCCGCCCGGATCAGCCAGCACAACGGCACAAAACCGCTTTCATGGAGAAGCCCCATGCAGGAGCGTACCTTCCAGCCCGGCGATATTGTCCAGCACTTCAAGCGGCATACCCTGAAAAATCCTGGCACAACCTATCTCTATCAAATCGTTGGCATTGCCGAACATACCGAAACCGGAGAAAACCTGGTCATTTACCGGGCGCTCTACGGCGAAGGCCGCCTCTTTGCCCGCCCGCGGGGCATGTTCTTTTCCCTAGTGGACAAGGTCAAGTATCCTGACGCCCGCCAAACCTACCGTTTCGAGCTGTTCCGCAAAGCCGGAGTGCCAATACTCGCTGATGTGAACAAGGCAACCAACCAGTCCTGAGGAACAGGACAGCGAATGGCCGGTGGTGCCATGGCAGGCGCTTTCCGCAGAAACCCTCCGGCGCATAAAACGCCACAAACGCACACCAGCCAGTCCTCCCGAACGGCTCTGTCGCGCCCCCAGGTACGCCCCCCCGGCTCAGGCTGCACCACATTTCCGCCGTAAGCGGACAGCAACAAATCCCGCCCCCCCAGCGCTGAGCAGACAGCGGCCTGATACCTGTGCCGCATCCACCACTAATGCCGTACCGACAGAGCAGAGGCAGCACAGGGGAGGGCCGCCGTGCCGCGCTGCCCTGCGGCGTCCCCCTGACTGTCGTTGCAGCTACCGCCCATCGCCATCGTCTGACCTTTGCGCAATGACGCGGGAATGCCTGTCCCCCCCGACGCAGCCGGCAGCACTATACGACGGGGACCAGCGGCAAGTCCCTCACCAGGCACGCGTGCCTGTGTTCGCAGCACTGTGGCAGACAGCAAGGACAGACCACATGACACCTGACACGCCCTTCATGGCGGCGAGCCGTCCTCCCCGCCGGACGGCTTGGCACCTCTCCCCCTGCGGCAGGCCATCCACACTTTCAAGCCTGAATCCGACAGAAGTCCTTACAGCCGACGCGACGCCGGTGACGGCCTGCTGCCGCTTGTGCTCATGCACCGCGAATATCCAGATGCAACGAGGCCATAGCGGACATGCCGTATGCCGGATTCCTGCCGGCGTCCACTGTCCCGCGCCGGTAATCCGGCGATCAGCACCGTTGCTGTAACGATTGCTGGCTGTGGGCGTCCGCCGGCCGCAATATGAAGATCGTTTTCAGCGCACATCGACCGCAAATCGACCGCACCAAGGCATTCTCGGGCAGTATTCCGGACCGCAGCCGCGTTCGCCGCATGGTTTTCCGTGGTCAGTCCCCGTATGCGGCACCGGGCCAGCCTCGTCAGTGCTTCAGACTTCTTGTGACAAAAGTAACTTGACATGCAAAAATATTTAGATAACAATTCTTATTATCAATAATTGGCGACATGCCCTGCGGGACAGGCCCGGTCAGCGCATGAGCGCCACGTCACGGAGGATTGTCATGAAATTTGTTTCCCTCTTGTCCACGCTGTGCGTGCTGTGTCTGTGTGCGGCTCCGACCATGGCAGGGGAGAGCACGACGCCCCCCGCCCCCAATGGTCTTGCCATCCCGGAAGGATTTGAAAACTGGGCCGTGATCTCCATTTCGCACCGCCTGGATCGGGAAAGCATGCGCGTTATTCTTGGCAATGACATTGCCGTCCAGGCGGCCCGCAGCGGCCAGACCTCCCCCTGGCCTGACGGCGCCATCCTTGCCAAGGTCGCCTGGTCAGAAACCACTGAAGAAGACTGGCCTGCCGCTGTGGTCCCCCACAAGCTCCTCAACGCCGAATTCATGTTCAAGGACAGCAAGAAATTCGCTGCCAACGGAACCGGCTGGGGCTGGGCGCGCTGGGTCGGCACGGACCGCACGCCCTATGGCAAGGACGCCTCCTTTGAAAAAGAATGCATCGACTGCCATGCGGCAGTCCGCCAGCACGACTGGGCCTTCACCCGTCCCGCAACATTCCGCTAAGGGCAGAAGCCGTCCGTTTCATGCGCCATAAAAAAGGAACCCACCGGCAAAGCCGGTGGGACTTTTGTATGGCAGAAAACCTCCGTGACCACTGGGATCACACCTGTAGGCCCGGCAGGCATTACCCATCCTGCCGAATTTTTCATTGAAGAAGACTTAGCAAACTCCAGCCAGCACCATGCCGGTGAGGTAGTCGGCCCCTTCGGGCATGTCGTACCCCCGGCGGGTAGCCTTGCCCACACGGTAGCCGCGCCATTCGGCAATGCCCTCGGTCACGGCCTCATGGAGCGCATGGTCGCGTTCCTGATAGGAACGGACGGTGTCGGCAAAGTGGCGGCTATCCAGAACGTCTCGCACCTCGTCCTCTTCGCAGCCCGTGGCCGCCACGATGCGGGCAGGGTTTCGGCCTTGTCGCCCATGGTTCCCCAGAAACCGTACCACTGATTCAGGCGATACAGTATTTTAAAACCTCTTGGAATATTGAGAAATTCGCCATCTGGCTTGGTTGTGTGTTCACTCTTTCCCGACGGGGTGGCAAGTCTTTTCTCATTGAACTTATTAAAATTTTTTATAAATCAGCAGACAAAGTGACAAGGCCATAGGCTGTCGATATTGACAATAATTTACCTTGTACATACAGAAAAGGTATACCAAGGAAATGCCATGGATGTTGTCTGGGATCCGCAAAAAGCCACCATCAACCGGCGCAAGCACGGCGTCTCGTTCGAGGAGGCGCAGACCGTGTTCCAGGACGTGGACGCGCTGCGCATCTACGACCCGGACCACTCGGAAGACGAGGACCGCTTTCTGCTGCTTGGCCTGAGCAGCCAGCTGCGCATTCTTGTTGTCTGCCACTGCTACCGCGAAAATGACGAACAGATCAGGATTATCTCGGCCCGCAAGGCCACGGCACGAGAATCCGCCACCTACGCAAGCAGAAAATAGCCATGCGCGACGAATACGATTTTTCGGAAGGGATCAAGAACCCCTATGTCCGGCAGCAGAAGACCACGGTCACCATCCGCCTGGATACGAGCACTGTGGACTACTTCAAGAAGCTGTCTGAAGAAACCAGCATGCCGTACCAGACGCTGATCAATGCCTACCTGGCCGACTGCGTTGCCCACAAGCGCAAACCCGTCATCACGTGGGGCGAAGAGGGCGGGGCAGGCGCCTCGCAAACCCGGCCATAAACGCCTGCACCTCCTGACGGGACAGGCCGGGGGCCGGCAGGCCCGTCTGTTTCCCCAGCTGGGCCAGCAGCATGAGCATTTGGCGCTGTATCTCCTGCGGCGGCAGGCCTTGTTTCTGCAGTTCCTGCGTGAGGGCCTGCACGTTGGCCTGGGCACTGGCCATCTGCATTTCCTGCTGATGCCGCTGGGCCTCTTCCTTGCTGTAAAGAATGCGCTCCACAGGCAGAGCGGTACATGGCCCGGATGAAGGGAGCGATGACGTTGTCGTCAAACAGCTTGATATGATCCTTGAGCAGGATATTG